>QCNN01000007.1 GCA_003213175.1 SAR116 cluster bacterium AG-426-B08
ATGTCATTAAATATTTATCTTTCAATTTTTGAATATAGTTTTATATTTTTTATAATTTTTTTTGCAACACAGGTCCCAATTTCAATAGGTGGTTGGGGAATCAGAGAAACTGTTTCTATTTCAATTTTTGGATTGTTTCAAGTAAGCAACGAAAAAGCATTTGCAGTTTCAACTCTTTTTGGACTCACTTTGTTGATAGTACATTTGCCTTCTATATTTGTAATTATATTTCATAATGAAAAATCAAATTTTTAAAAAAAACAAGATGAATTATCTGCTTAATTTTATATAATAGTTTTTTTAAAACCAATTTAATTCTTGCATTCTTTTATTCATAAATAATGCACCATAATTTGTGATATGACCACTATCCCAAATATACCATCCATCTTTATCATATAATAAACATTCTTTCTTATTTAATTCGCAAAATATATCTAGTTTTTCAAAAAATTTTATCTTTATTGACAATTTAGTAAGATCTTTTTTTAGTGATAAATATTGTCTTCTCCAATCTTGTCTAATATTTTTGTAAAAAAAATTTGCTTCCTTTTTTTTATCAATTTTGTGCTTCAATAAAACATACGATAATGAAGAAGCATCACTAAAGTTTGACGTAGACACAACGTAGATTTGTTTATTCAAATTAGTTAAGTTTTTTATAAAATTAATTACATATTTATTTGTTAAGTAATGCCAAGTATTGCTTAATATTATAATTTGTGCTTGTTTAAATAGCTCTGAATTTAAAACTTTCTTTGCATTATATTTACATCTTTTAGGAACAATTATTTGATCATTACAGTTATTATTTAAACCCAACCTACGAAATTGATAACCTTCAATATTTTTAATAGTGGCAGATACATAAAAATCTTCACTTTTAGAGTCACCTAAAATTAAAACTTTTTTTGAATTTTTTTCTTTTTTAAATGGTAAAGTGGATGACATAAGTTGTTTATTCCAAAATTTTATTCTATTCTTTTTTTCATTTTCGTAATTAAGAATTAAATTTGTGTTTTCCATAGATATTTTTGAAAATTTGTACTTTTGCATTCCATTACTCTTATGAAAGTAAAGGCCTATTAAGCAAAAAAGCAACATTCCAGTTATACTAAATAAAAAAACTTTGCTCGAATTTAAATCTGATTTTCTAACCGGTGTTTCAATAAATTTATATGAGATTAATGCTAAAAAAACACTTATGATAATTGCTAAAATTAAAATAGAGATATTTTGTATATCTATTAATAGTATTTTTAGAGTAGATATAACTAAATAATGAGATAAGTATAAGCTATAACTAATAAGTCCAATTTTAACTAGATATCGATTAGAAAGCAGCTTACCAACATTATTGTTTGATGATGAAAAAAAGATAATTAAAGCAGTGCCCAAAACAGGAACTAAAGCATTAAAACCAGGAAATTGAGTAAATTTGTCAAAAATAAAAATTGGAATTAAAATTAATATTAGACCTAATCCTGAAAATAACTCATTTATTAATTTATTTTTTTGGATATAGGAAAATTTATTAAATAATATAGATATCAACGAACCAACTCCTAATTCCCAAAATCTGGTTGGTAACATATAAAAGGAAAAAGGTGCATCTAATGAGATAAGTTTTTCCGAGAGGATTAGACTAGAAATGGTAATAACGAATATAATTAAAAATCTTAATTTGTAAAAAAATAATAAAATTAGAGGAAAAAACAGATAATACTGTTCTTCAACCGATAGGCTCCATGTGTGTAAAAGCATGGCGGTTTCAGAAAAATCATTAAAATATTCTGTCTCAATATAAAAAAAAATGTTTGCTAAAAATAAAGATTTTGCAAATAGAGATTGACCAAAATCTTTAAGTAAATGAGGAGGTGAAATAAAAAAGGCTACTATTGTACTTAAAAATAAGAAAAAGAATAAAGCTGGTAAAATTCGTTTAGCCCTTCTTTTATAAAAATTACTTAGACTGAAGTGATTCCCCTCTATTTCAGAAATAATAATAGAAGTAATTAGGTAACCACTAATAACAAAAAAAATATCTACACCTACATATCCTCCACTAGTAAATTTTATACCAGCATGAAAAAGAATTACTGGAATTATTGCTAGAGCTCTTAATCCATCAATTTCTGGCCTGTATTTCAAGAATAATTTTCCCGTTAATTGTTTTTAATAATAGAGAATTCTTTATTACAAATTCTAAATTAACTAATAATAAATATTAATTAGTATGACAAATTTTATTTATTAATTATTTAAAAACAAAAATTTTAGCAGTTTTAAAAATTTTGATAAAAAAATATTTCTGCCTAGATTTTTTCTAGAGCTTGTTCAATGTCATTAATAATATCTTCTGAGTGCTCAATACCTATTGAAAGTCTAACATACCCAGGCGTAACTCCAGCTTTTAACATATCTTTATTGCTTAGTTGAGAATGTGTAGTGCTAGCAGGATGGATTGCCAATGATCTTACATCACCAATATTTGCTACATGGTAAAATAATTTTAAATTATTTATGAATTTTTTCCCAGCTTCTAAACCACCTTTGAGTTCTATACCTATAAGAGAACCCTTACCTCCTTTTAAGTATTTCTTAGAGAGGTTATTAAAAAATTTGTTTTGATTTGTAGAAAAAATTACTTTTTGTACTTTTTTATGACTTTGAAGAAAATTTTTAACTATATTAGCATTTTTACAGTGTTGTTTTATTCTCAAAGCCAATGTCTCGAGACCTTGAATAAATTGAAAGGCATTAAATGGGCTAAGAGTGTATCCTAAATCTCTTAATAATACTACTCTAGCTCTTATTATAAAGGGAATATTTATCCCTAATAATTTAGGCACCACCTCTCCCCAGATTGCTCCATGATATGATTGATCAGGCATCCAGATGTTAGGATGTCTGTTTTTGTTTACCGACCAATTAAATTTTCCAGAGTCAATTAATATACCACCTATGCTGTTTCCATGACCACCTATAAATTTTGTTAATGAATGAATAACAATTGTAGCTCCATATTTAATTGGTTTACAAATTACAGGACAAGAAGTGTTATCAATTATAAGTGGAACACATAAATCTTTTCCTATAGTTGCGACTTCTTCAATAGGAAATACACGAAGAGATGGATTAGGCAAAGTTTCAGCATAATATAATTTTGTTTTCTCATCAGTAAGTCTTTCAAAGTTTTTTGGATCTGATGGGTCTGCATATCTAACTTCAATTCCCATTGACTTTAAAGTATTGTTGAATAGATTTAGGGTGCCACCGTATAGGTCTGTAGAAGAGACAATGTTATCTCCAGTATTACACAGATTTTGTATTGAAATTGCTGATGCTGATTGACCGGAGCTTACACTTAAGCTTGAAACTCCATCTTCTAGTTCTGTAATCCTCTCTTCTAAAATATTATTAGTTGGATTCATAATTCGTGTGTAAATATTACCAAATTCCTTTAGTGAGAACAAATTTGAAGCATTTTCTGTAGAATAGAATTGATATGAGGTAGTTTGATGTATTGGAACTGCTACAGACTTATGAATCTCGTCTTTTCTAAATGATCCACCGTGAATTCCTATTGTTTCAGGATTTCTAGCAACACTTTTCATTTTAGCCTCCTAAAATAATAAAAATAGAAAATTATACTATTATGTCAAATAAAAACACTTTAAAAAAGAAATATTTTCTTTTATTATTAAAATATAGAAAATTATTTCTTTTATAGGAGATTTTGTAGAATGGATTCTTATGACAAAAAAATTCTTTTTATTTTGCAGAGAAATGCTGATCTACCTCTTTCAGAGATTTCTAGGAGAGTTGGGCTTTCCCCAACCCCTTGTTGGAATAGAATAAAAAAGCTTGAAGAGGAAGGGGTGATATTAAAAAAAGTGACAATTTTGAATAAGGAAAAATTGAGTTTACCAGTAACAGTTTTTCTTAATATTACTGTTAGAACACATAACGAGGATTGGGGAAAAAAATTTAATGAAATTTTAAAAAGGTATAATAATATATTGGAGGCTTATCGAGTGACCGGGTCAGAGGCAGATTATGTTTTGAAGATTGTTTCTGAATCCATTGAAGAGTATGATAAGTTTCAGCAGGTTTTAATTAAAAATATTCAGTTTAATAGCATGTCTTCAGCGATAGTTTTGCAAGAGTTAAAATTGAATTATAACTTGCCAATCAGATGAATATATGTATATTTTACATGAAAATGTAAATTAAACATAAAAAATCATATAATGAATGTTTTTAGTGAAGCAATCTTAAAATCTCTTGAGTTAATTTTTTTACTTGATAATGAACTTTTTGATATTCTTCTGTTATCTTTTAAAGTTAGTTTTATAGCTTTATTTGTTTCGTGTTTAATTGGCTTTCCTATAGGCGCATTTTTAGCAATATCTAAATTTAAATTTAAAAATATATTTGTAGCAATTTTAAATGCGTTAATGGGCCTTCCTCCAGTAGTTGTTGGTTTGGTAGTTTATTTATATTTATCTAGATCTGGACCTCTTGGGTTTTTGGGGATTTTATATACCCCAACTGCCATGATAATAGCTCAATCAATTCTGATTATTCCAATAGTTGCATCATTAAGTTGTCAAATTTTAGAGGATCTAGATAATCAATATAGAGATTTATTTTTATCTTTTTCTATAACAAAAAGAACCTCAATATTAGGGTACATAGTGGATGCGCGCTTCTCATTATTTACAGTTATTTTGGCGGGTTTTGGTAGAGCGGTCTCAGAGGTTGGTGCTGTTATAATTGTAGGTGGAAACATAGATCATTTAACAAGAGTCATGACAACGGCAATAGCATTAGAGACTTCAAAAGGGGAATTAAGTCTAGCTATGGCTCTTGGGATAATTTTATTAATTATTTCTTTAAGTGTTAACTTTTTTGTTATGTGGATAAAGGCTAATGGAAAAACGAAGGGTTATGTATAGAGTGACGTTAAAAAAAAATAATATTTTACCAATTGCTGTTGAAGAATTGTCATTAACAAAACAATCTGAAAAAATTTTGAAAAATATAAATCTTGATATTTCATCTAAAGGTATAACCTTTATTATTGGCCCAAATGGTGCAGGAAAAACACAGCTATTGAGATGTTTACATGGGCTTGAAAAGTATAGTGGTTTAATTAAATATGGAGACCAAAAGTTTTCCGAAGAAATAAAACTAATGCAATCATTTGTTTTTCAGCAACCAACACTCCTCAGAAGAAATACAATTGAAAACATTATATTTTTTTCAAAAAATAGAAAAATAAAAAATTATTATGACAATGCTGTAAACTTATTAAAATTATTAAAGCTTGAGCAGGCCTTGTTTAAGCCTGCTTTATCATTATCAAGTGGGGAAAAACAGAGACTTGCTTTAGCTCGAGCCTTATCAATAAACCCTAAATTATTATTTTTAGATGAACCAACATCTCATTTGGATCCTATGTCCTTAAAAATAATAGAAAAGGTAATTAAAAGTTATAGTTTAAATGGTTCAAAAATTATATTCATTTCTCATGACTTTAATCAAATAAAGAGATTGGCAGATGACATCATATTTATGCATAAAGGAGAGATTAAAGAATATAATCTGGCAAAAACATTTTTTAAAAAACAAAGTTCTAAAGAAGGAAAATTATTCGTACAAGGTCAAATAGTTCAATAATTGATGAGGATATTCAATGATATATTTTTTAAAAATCATAATAATAATTTGTTATTATAACTATAGTGCAAACGCCAATGATCAAATAATTATTCAATCAACTACATCTACTAAAAACTCAGGTTTATATAATTATATTTTACCAATGATAAAAAAAGAACTTGGTTTTAATGTCAGGGTAGTAGCGGTTGGCACAGGAGCCGCAATAAAAAATGTTAGAAATTGTGATGGCGATGTTCTTCTTGTTCATAGTAAAAAAAGAGAAAAAAAAATTGTAACAGATGGTTTTGCATATAAAAGACACGACTTGATGTACAATGATTTCGTTTTAATAGGTCCTTCAATTGATCCAGCTGGCGTGAACAAATTAAAAAGTATAGTTGATAGTTTTAAAATTATATCAAGAAAAAAAATTTTATTTGTATCTAGAGGAGATGAATCTGGGACACATAATAAAGAACAAGCGATTTGGAGACAATCAGGGATTAATCCAAAAGAATATTCCGGAAAATGGTATTTAGAAACAGGTTCTGGTATGGGAGGAACAATAAATATTGCCATAGGTAAAGGAGGCTACACTCTTACAGATAGAGCCACTTGGATTAAATTCGGTAATAAACAGGATTTTAAAATTCATATTCAAAATGATAAACTATTAATTAATCAATATGGCATTATGTTAATTAATAAATTAAAATGTCCAAGAGTTAAAGAAACGTTAGGGTCTCTTTTTGTTAACTGGATGATTTCTAAAAAAGGGCAAAAAGCTATTAATTCTTATAAAATTAATGGCAAACAATTATTTTTTGCTAATGCAAAATAACACAAATTGAATTTCTCAATCATAAAATTAATCTTTTTATTTGTTAAAAATTTTCTTTCAATATCATGTCTGATCCTTTTTCACCTATCATTATTGCTCCAGCATTTAAGTTTGCCGATAACATTGTAGGCATTATTGATGCATCAACTACTCTTAAGTTTAAAACATCATGCACTTTAAGTTTATTATCTACAACAGATGAGGGATCAGTTTTTAATCCCATTTTACATGTGCCCATTTGATGATAACATGTTAATCCTCTTTCTCTTGCAACTTCTAATAATTCTTCATAAGTATCACCAACACCATCTCCAGGATACATTTCATGATCTAAGTATTCAGACAAAGCATTAGATTTCATCAATTTCCTAGCTAGCCTTATTCCAGCAACACAAACTCTTTGATCCTCAGGAGCTGACAAATAATTTGGTTGAATTATAGGTTTATCAAATGGATCGGAATTTTTAATTTTAACCCAACCCTGACTTTCAGGTCTTTGCTGCCAAACAGCTATCGAAAAACCTGGTTTGTTGTCTAATCCTGCTTGGTTACCCTCTGGGTAACTTGCAGGAGTAAATGTCATTTGTAAATCATGGTTTTTAATTGATTCATCAGAATGCCAAAAACAATAAACTAATGTAGGACCTAAACTTAAAATTGAATTTCCATTCCAAAGATATTTAATAATTTGTTTTATTAATGGAAGCCCTCGAGAAAGTTCATTAATAGTAACAGCATTTTTAACTCTTCCAGTTAATCTTATATTATAATGATCCCTTAAATTTTTTCCTACACCATCTAATTCGTGCTTAACAGCAATACCATGCTCCTTTAATAGTTTCGAGGGACCAATACCAGATAATTGAAGAATTTGAGGTGAATTTATAACCCCTGCTGATAAAATAATCTCTTTATTAGCAAATATTTTTTTAATTTGTCCTCTTCTTCCTCCATGAAAGAATTCTATTCCCTCGGCTTTTTTTTCATTAATAATTATTTTTTTTACATGGGCATTGGTAATTATTTTAAGATTACTTCTTTTTTTAATTGGATTCAAAAAAGACTTCGAAGAACTTTGTCGTAATCTTCCATTCGTTGTTCTTTGAACGTAAGAAACACCCTCTTGTTTTTTACCATTATAATCATCATTATACGGGATTCCATAATCCATAGCACCTTTTATAAAAGCATTACAAAGTGGGTCTCGCCAAGACAAATCACTAACAACTAGTTCTCCAGTTTTGCCATGATAACCTTCATCAGCAGAACCCATTTTTTTTTCCATACTTTTAAAGTAAGGCAAAACATCTTTATAAGACCAGCCGATATTTCCTTTTTGAGACCAAACATCAAAATCCATATGTTGCCCTCTATTAAAAACAACACCGTTAATTGAACTGGATCCTCCTAGAGTTTTACCTCTAGGTATATCAATGTTTCGTCCTTTAGTTCCCCAACTTGGTTCAGATTTATACATCCAATTTAAGTTTTTATTATTTAAATTATACATAAAGCCTGCTGGGATATGTATTAGAGGGTTCCAATCTTTTGGACCTGCTTCTAAAATAACAACTTTGTTTTTAGGATTTTTTGACAATCTATTTGCTAGAACACAACCAGCTGAACCCGCACCAATTATGATATAATCAAAAGTTTCAATCATGTAAATCTACATAATAAATTAAAAAATATATTATTTTAATTCTATTCTATCTTATATTAAACTTCAAAGTTAATATTAGTATAGTGTTTATTTAGATATTACATAATTCGTTTAGAAATAAAAATGTTATTAAATTTTTATTATAATTTTAATGTATTTTCTAAAAAAAATGCTAATCGTATATTTGATCATTTAAAAAAGAATATTTATTTTCAATCATAATAAAGTTATTTTTTATATAATATTAAATGATGAGGAAACGTTTGAAGCATTCTGTTACACTTATAATTCCGACATTAAACCGATCACAATTTTTAAAAAGAGCTCTTATCTCTGTATTTAATCAAACTTTTGTCCCTGAGGAAATAATTGTAGTTGACAATGGTTCAAATGACAAAACCTATCAGATGATAGGAGATAGTTTTAAAAATATAAGATATATTTACTTTGAGGATAAAGGTGTAAGCAAAGCTAGGAATGAGGGACTGAAAAATGCTAATAATGAATTAATTTGTTTCCTTGACTCAGATGATGAATGGAAGCCAAAAAAAATAGAAAAACAATTATTTTTATTCGACAAAAATACAAATTGCAAATTTCTTCATACAAATGAAGTTTGGTATAGAAATGGTTATCATTTAAATCAATTAAATAAACATAAAAAACAAGGTGGGTATATATTTGAAAACTGTTTGAGAATGTGCTGTATTTCGCCAAGTTCAACAATGATACATAGAAGTATTTTTGATAACCATGGAATATTTGATGAAAATTTATATGTTTGCGAGGATTATGATATGTGGTTAAGAATATCTTCAAAAGAAAAAATTTATTTTTTAAATGAGCCGTTAGTGATCAAACATGGAGGTCATTCTGATCAATTGTCAAAACAGCATTGGGGAATGGATAGATTTAGAGTTTATTCAATTGAAAAAAATATAAAGCAAAATAAATTTAGCAAAGAACAAAAATTTATAGCAATTAGATACCTACTTGAAAAAATTCAAATTTTAATAAATGGTGCAAAGAGAAGAAATAATCGAGAAGTTTTTAATAAATATTCAAAAAAATTTGATTTTTGGAGTGATCTTAAAAGAGATAATTTATGAAAAATAAATCAAAAATATGTAGATTAGTTTCCTCTATAGAAGAGGCTTTTCCTTTTATAAATTATTATAAAATGGAATTACAGAAACAATTTAATCTTTTCCCAATATATTGTGACCCTTCTGGAGAAAATTGGTTAGTAATTTCAGATGAAAATAAAAAAAATACTTCTTTTGCTACAATATACCTGAAAAATTGTAGTGAATCAAAATCAAATACTGGTTGGATAAATTGTGGTTTTGGTTTTCAAGAAAAAAAAATATCAAATTGTTACCTGATTGATAAGTTATCAAAAGCAAATACAATGGAGACGTTATATCCCTCAATCGTAAACGTTAATTTTTTTGATAGGGCTGAAATTCTTTCAGTAAATAAATTTACGAATAAAGATTGTTTCTGGGATTTTAACAGTTTTGATTTTTACAAAACTGTAAATAAATTTGTTAATAAAGAACTTATATATATTATAAAAATTTCAATTAATAGAAATAACTTTTTAGACAATGTTATAAAAAAACAGCATATGAAAAAGTACTTTGAAAAAATTATTCGATTAGAAAATATTTTAAAAAAATATTCTATTATTGAGTCAGAAAGTATTAGTTCTCCAAAATTTTTTTGTCAAATCACGAGGCAATTTCATTTTACTACTTCAGAAAAGTTTCAATTACATACTTTATTAAGAAGTTGGAACAACCTATATTCGAGAAATTTGCTTCGAGATTTAAAAAAAGTTAATAAAGCTGATCTAATATTAAAGTTTTTAAAAAGTGATATTAAAAAGGGTAAGTTAATTTGGTAAATACTATTTACATAGAAGAAAAAATTAGAACTTTTGATAGAACTAAAAAAATACTCTCAAAGTTCAAAAATAGCAGACATATTTATATAAAACAGTATTCAGAAATATTTAACATTAAAAATCAAAACTTTAGAATACAAAAATCTAATCCTTCATTAATACTAGCTTTTAAACATAATAACTATGTTTTAAATACACCTGAAGGCTTTGGAATTGGTTCTAAAAAAAACTATTATTTTTCTCATATGTATAATTGCATTTATGATTGCAGATATTGTTTTTTACAAGGTATGTATTCATCATCGAATTATGTTTTGTTTGTAAATTACGAGAATTTCTTGGAAAAGATTTACAAAATAATTGAAGAGAATAAAAATGAAGAATTAACTTTTTTTTCTGGATATGATTGTGACTCTATTGCACTAGAAAAAATAACAGGATTTGTAAGTTATATTTTGCCAAAAATCATTTGTAAAAAAAATTCTCTTTTTGAATTTAGAACAAAAAGCACACAACTTGAACCTTTTTTAAAACACCAACCATATGATAACATCATTATAGCATTCAGTCTTTTACCTGAGGAATTGGCAAGTAAATTAGACCACCGTACTCCTTCCATTGCAAAAAGAATAATTTCAATTAAAAAACTATCATTATCTGGTTGGAAAATAGGGTTGAGGTTTGATCCATTGATTTATCATGAAAATTGGGAAAAAAATTATGAAAAACTTTTTCAACAAATTTTTCTAAATATAGATGTTAGAAATATTCATTCAATTAGCTTTGGGTCTTTAAGATTTCCAAAAAAGATGTTTAAAAAAATTAATAAAATGTATCCTGAGGAAAAATTATTTTCTTATGATTTTGAAATTAGGCAAAATTATCTTTCTTTTAATGAGAGATTAGAAAAGGAAATGATAGATTTTTGTAAATCAATTGTAGAAAAAAATAGTAAAAATATTCCAGTTTTTTCGTGTACACCATTTTAAATTTTATTACATTATACATATGCTTAAAAATAAAACATTTTTGGTAACCGGAAGCTCTAGTGGTATAGGAGAAACAATTGCGGATTTTTTGTTAAAAAATGATGCAAAGGTTATTGGAATATCAAGAAAAAAAAACAATTTTAAAAATCTAAAAAAATTTTTTCATATTAAAATTGATTTATCTGATCCATTCAATGCTTTTGAAAAAGTAAAACAGATAATAACTAATTTTAAAGAGATTGATGGCTTAATTAGTAATGCTGGAACTGGAGATTTTCGTTCGCTTGAAAACTTTTCTTCCAACCAAATTGGAAAATTTATTTCATTAAATCTAACATCTCACATTTTGATTACTCGTGCTTTACTTCCTCATTTCAAAAAAAATAAAAATGGTAGTATTATATATATTGGTTCTGAATCAGCACTAAAAGCAAAAAAATATGGAAGTTTATACAGTGCTTGTAAATTTGGACTTAGAGGGTTTTCCAAATCTATCAGGGATGAATGTTCTAATAATAATATAAAAGTAACTATCATAAATCCAGGTATGGTAAAAACATCATTTTTTCAAAACTTAGATTTTTCTCATGGCGATAAAGAAGGGGAGTTTATAGAAACTTCTGACATTGGAAAAATTGTTTTAGATATATTAAATCAAAGACAAGGTTTAGTAGTAGATGAAATAAATTTGAGTCCTTTAAAAAAAGTAATAAAATTTGGTAAAAAAAAATGAGAACTATATTAATTTTTCTTCTATTAATTTCTAACACTGTTTTTGCAGAAATTATAAATATTGATAACAAAAAACTTAAAAAATTATTAAAACAAGGAATTCCCGTAATTGATGTAAGGACTAAAAAAGAGTGGATTAAAACAGGAGTAATATCTGATACTTATTTAATTTCGATGATTAATGAAGAAGGAAAATATTCTTTAAAAGATTGGTACAAACAATTTTCAAAAATAGAACTGAAAGATGATGCAGTTGTTCTTATTTGTGCTGTAGGAGGAAGAAGTAGTTATATTGCAAAAATTTTACAAAGTATAAATAAAGATATTGATATTTTTAATTTAGAAAAAGGAATCAAGAATTGGATTGCCGAAAATAATCCAACTTACAAATATAAATAACTTTAAAAAAACTAATCTATTGTAGTAACTGCTCTTCTATTTTTAGACCAAGCCATATCATTTGCTCCAATAACTGCAGGCTTTTCTTTTCCATACGAAATTACTCTCAATCTGTCTGGATCTATTCCTTCAATTACTAAATAATCTCTAACAGCCGTAGCTCTTTGTTCACCTAATGCTAAGTTGTACTCTCTAGTACCTCTCTCATCACAGTGACCTTCAATTGTGAATGATAAGTCTGCGTTTGCTCTTAAAAATCTTGATTGTTTATCGAGCATTTGTTTAGCTTCATTAGATAATTCAGCCGAATCATAACCAAAATAAACTCTATCACCAACAGAGATTAATTTATCTGAAGCAGTTTCCTTAGCCTTTGCAAAAAGGCTTGAACCTTTCTTTACACTATCAGCTTTACTACTTGACCCAGATGTTGCAGATGCAGAACCACTGACTGCCTTCTGTGAAGCTGTTTCACATGAGGCTAAAAATAAAACTAATGAGCTTATAGTTAAAATCTTTCTGATATACATATATTTTTCCTGTATTAATTTGATTTAGTTACTGTGTCCGTTATTTTTGTGTATAGTCTAGAAACAACTGGTTTATCAATTTCACAGTCTTTATTAATAATTAAATACCTTTCTTTAATTGCATGTTCACTTAAATATATTTTACCAGAGTCAGACTCTAATAAATAATGTAATATTCCGTTTAAGTGCTTTTTACCACAAATACTGTAAACTAAATCTTTATTCTCTTTATTACACAATCTTGTATTGATTTCGTATATTTTTTCCATTTTCAATTACCTAAAAGTTAATATCTACTAAAATTGTATCCTCTTAACTATTAGTTCTTTTTTTTACTAGGGCTAACTGAACAAACCTAAATAAATGAATGAAATATAAAACAACAATATTTGAAAAAAATAAATCAAATTATTTCACGAAACGAGAAAACATTTGTAAAAAATAAATTTTAAGATTATTATAAAATACTAAAAATGAAACGAATTACTATTTTATTTCTTCAAAAATAGGTTTTTACTATGAAAAAAACATCAGATTTTGAATCATTTATTAAGAAAAATTTTTTATCTTTATGGACAGATTTTTTACATTTTGAAATACAAAGATCTCTAGAATGCATAAAATTTATGGGCAGTCCTAATGCTTATATAATTATGCAAATAATTGCTTGGAACCAGCACCTTTCTATTATTGCAAAATCAAAATATTTAAATAGAGATGATGTAAGAAAGAAATGGTTTGAAGATTCAAAGTTCGGGACTACTGATAAAATGAAATTAAGTTATTCTCTTGTAGCTCAACTTTCTGGTTTAAGTATAGAAACAATTAGAAGACATGTAAAAAAGATGATAAATGAAGGTTGGGTTAAATATAATAAACGAGAAGGTATTTTATTTAGAGCGAGTGAAGAGAACATGAAAAAACTAGCCGATGAGTTAAATGTTAAAGAAGTAAATTTATTATCAAGGTTTTTAACCAAAATTGAAAAATTAAAAGAATAAATAATTTTTATGTCTTTTAAAGATAAAATTGTAATAGTTACTGGTTCAGCTAATGGTATAGGCAAGTCTTTGGTTAAAACTTTTTTAAGCGAGGGGTCAATAGTTTTTTCAACTGACATTAATTTTATAGATAAAAAAATTAGTGACAATCATATTCAAAAAAAATGTGATGTAACTTCAGAAGAACAAATAAACAAACTCATTGAATTAATATTAGAACAATATCAAAGAATAGATATTTTTTGTTCAAATGCAGGTATATTGTCTCTTGGAGACGAAGGTACAAGTAATGATTTATGGAAAAAAAACTGGGAAATTCATTTAATGAGCCACGTTTACATTTGTAGAAGAATTTTACCTCAATTCAAAAAACAAGGATTTGGTCATATAATCATAACTTCTTCTGCAGCGGGATTGTTAACCCACATAGATTCTGTGTCATATTCAGTTACAAAACATGCATCTGTAGCTTTTGCTGAATGGATTGCTATATCTAATAAAGAATTTGGTATAAATGTATCAGTTCTATGTCCACAAGCGGTCAAAACAAATATGACAGTCGGAAGAGAAGAGGATATAGCTACGATTGATGGCATGCTCGAACCTGATGAAGTAGCAAAAGAGGTGCTTAAGGGTATTAGAGAAAAAACATTTTTAATATTACCTCACACTCAAGTTTTAAAATATATGAAAAATAAGACTGAAAGTTATGATAAGTGGATTTCAGGAATGCAAAAACTAAAAGAAAAAATAAAAAAATCTAAATAATTTTAGATATTATTTGTTATTGCATCTCCACACTCTTGGGTGCTTGCAAATCCCCCAAGATCTCTAGTTCTAAATTCTTTTTTTGATAAAATATCTTTTATTGAATTTAAAATTTCATCATGTGCTTCCTTGTATCCAAAATGATCTAGCATCATAGCACCTGCCCAAATTTGTCCAACGGGATTTGCAATATTTTTTCCAGCTATATCTGGAGCAGAGCCATGAACAGGTTCAAACAAAGAAGGAAAATCATTTTCTGGATTGATATTTCCTGATGGAGCTATTCCAATTGTTCCCGTGCAAGCAGGACCAAGGTCAGATAAAATATCACCAAAAAGATTAGATCCTACAACAACATTGAACATTTGAGGATTCAACACAAAATGTGCACAAAGTATATCAATATGAAATTTATTATATTCAACCTCTGGATAATTTTTAGCTATTGCTTCAACCCTTTCATCCCAATAAGGCATTGTAATAGAAATACCATTAGATTTTGTCGCTGATGTAAGGTGTTTCTTTTTTGTTTTTTTTGCTAAATCAAAAGCATATTTTAAAACTCTATCCACGCCAATCTTAGTCATAACTGTTTCTTGAACTACAAACTCTCTTTCTGTATTCGGAAACATTTTTCCACCAATTGATGAATATTCTCCTTCTGTATTTTCTCTAACTATATAAAAATCTATATCTTCAGAATTTTTATTAGTAAGGGGAGAGGGAACACCAGGCATTAATTTAACTGGTCTCAAATTAATGTATTGGTCAAACTCTCTTCTAAACTTTAACAGAGAACCCCATAGAGAAACATGATCAGGTACAGTTTCAGGCCAGCCTACAGCACCAAAGTAAAGTGCATCATGGTTAGATATTTTTGACTTCCAGTCATCAGGCATCATTTTGCCAAATTTATTAAAGTAATCACAACAAGCAAAATCAAAATACTCAAAATTTATATTTATATCAAATTTTTTTGAGACCTTCTCCAAAACTTTTACACCTTCAGGTATAACTTCTTTTCCAATTCCATCACCAGGAATTGTCGCAATATTAAGTCTGTTTTTTTTCATTATCTACCCTGATTTTTATGGAGTCCATGGCGCAGCTGTCATCAATTTATTTTCTTGTTTCATAACTAATGGTCGAAATTTAGTTGCAAATTTTATAAAATCACCATCCGAATAAATTTTATTCCAAATCTCTCTTCTTTTATTATCATCTTCAAATTGCCAAATATGAATAATTTGGTTCAAAGCGCCAATGTCGCCAATAAAATACTTAACCAAGTTTTTTTCGTATTTTTTTATTGCTGGCCAACCATAATTTAAATAAATATCTTTAGCATCATTTAATTTTCCTACATAAAGAGTATAGATTCTTAATTCATAAATAGACATTTTTAATACCTCTAATGTAATTTTTAACATGTTTATTATAAACTCTACTATTGTTTTTTTACAAAGATTATTTATTAATTAAGTAAAAATTGTTGAGGGCTTTAAATGGATATTTTGGAAATTAAGGATCTTGAAAAATTAGCACAAAAAAAAGTGCCTAAAATGTTTTTTGACTATGTAAATTCAGGATCTTGGACAGAAACTACTTACCGAGAAAATGTAACTGACTTTTCTCAAATCAAATTAAGACAAAGAATTGCTGTAAATATGAGTAACAGAAAATTACAATCTAAAATGGCAGGTATAGAAGTTTCTATGCCAGTTGCTTTGGCTCCAACTGGGTTAACAGGAATGCAACATGCTGATGGCGAAATATTAGCTGCACAAGCCGCAGAAGAGTTTGGCGTTCCATTTACACTATCAACTATGAGTGTATGTTCTATCGAAGAAGTGGCAAAACATACTAAAAAGCCTTTTTGGTTTCAATTGTATGTTATGAGAGATAAAAAATTTATGGCAAGATTAATTGATAGAGCAAAACAAGCAGGGTGTAGTGCCCTTGTATTAACTTTAGATTTACAAATAATGGGACAAAGACATAAAGATATTCAAAATGGTTTATCAACTCCACCAAAACTTTCACCAAAACACTTATACCAAGTTCTGACAAGACCTTCATGGTGTTTAAAGATGTTGCAAACCAAAAATCGTTATTTTGGGAATATTGTTGGGCATGTTGATGGAATTACTGATGTTCGGTCACTTGCTTCTTGGACTTCAGAACAATTTGATCCTCAATTAGATTGGAAAGAAATAGACTGGATAAAAAAAAGATGGGGCGGCAAATTAATATTGAAAGGAATCTTGGACTCTGAAGATGCAATAATAGCTTCAAAAACAGGTGCGGACGCAATTATAGTCTCTAATCATGGAGGTAGACAACTTGATGGAGCACCATCGTCAATAAAAGTTCTCCCTGAAATTGTTGATGCTGTTGGTAAAAAAATAGAAGTTCACATTGATGGTGGTATTAGAAGTGGACAGGATGTTGTCAAGGCTTTGTGTTTAGGTGCAAAAGGGGTATATATTGGTAGAGCTTTTTTATATGGATTAGGAGCATTAGGAAAATTTGGTGTTTTTAAATCCTTAGATATAATTAAAAACGAGTTAGATAAAACAATGGCCTTTTGTGGAAGAAGGGATGTAGAAGACTTAAATAGAGAAAATATATATAAAGAACATCCTATCAGTAATTATTAATTTATAGAATGGCTAAATTATCAAAAATTAATACTTATGATTTAAGATTCCCAACCTCAGAAAACTTGGATGGTTCCGATGCAATGAATCCTGATCCTGATTATTCGGCAGCATATTTAATCTTAAAATCTGATGATAATTTATGTGGTAATGGCTTTGCTTTTACAATAGGAAGAGGAAATGACTTATGTTGTAAGGCTATTGAAGCACTTGCACCAAATATTTTAGGTATTGAGTTAGATTGGATAAAAAATAACCCGGCAAAATTTTGGAGATTAGTTTGTTCTGATACTCAGTTAAGATGGGTTGGGCCTGAAAAAGGGATTATACATATGGCTTCAAGTGCTATTATTAATGCAGTTTGGGACTTGATAGCTAAAAAAGAAGGAAAACCTATTTGGAAACTTTTTGCAGACATGAAGTCTGAGGATTTGGCAAATATTATTGATTATAGACATTTAACTGACGTTTTAAATAAACAGGAAGCTATTCAAATTTTAAAACAAATTGAGTCAACTAAGAATAATAGAATTAAAAATTTAAATAAAGAGGGCTATCCATCATATGTTACCTCAGCAGGTTGGCTAGGATATAGCGACGAAAAGATTAAGAAGCTGTGCATTGCTGCATCAAAAAAAGGATTTCAACACGTTAAGCTCAAAGTAGGAAGAAATCTCAAAGATGATATTAGGAGAATATCTGTAGTGAGAGAAACTCTAGGTGATGAAGTCAAAATTTTACTTGATGCAAATCAAGTTTGGGATGTGGATGAAGCAATTTCATGGATGAGAGAGCTCTCTCATTTTAAACCATATTTCATAGAAGAGCCTACAAGCCCAGATGATATTTTTGGTCATAAAAAAATTAAAGATGCAATTTATCCTATTAAAGTTGCAACTGGTGAAGCTGTTCAAAATAGAATTATTTTTAAGCAATTAATTGCAAATGGAGCTATTGATATTGTCCAAATTGATGCCTGTAGAATGGGAGGTGTTAATGAAGCTTTAGCAGTACAATTGATTGCAAAAAAATATAACTTACCAGTTTGGCCTCATGCCGGAGGAGTGGGTTTATGCGAATATGTTCAGCATTTAGCAATGATAGATTATATATGTATCTCTGGAGAAAAATCAGAAAATGTTATTGAATATGTTGATCATTTGCATGAACATTTTATTAATCCAGTTAAATTAATAAATGCAAATTATATGCCTCCAAGTTATCCTGGATTTTCTATTGATCTAAAGCCTGAAGTCTTTAAAAACTATATTTTTAAAAATTAAGATTCGTTGAAAATTGATTTAATAGCCTTACTTGCCTCTTTAATACAATCTAATGAAGTTGGTAAATTAACAATATTACTGGCAAAAGCATGCATTTGACCTGGATAAAGTTTGTAATATACCTCATTTCCAAATGATAATAAACGTCTTCGAAGTGCATCGCCTTCATCTAATAAAGGATCGATACCCGCTGCGTATATATAAGTTGTGGGCAAGTTTGATAAATCAGGATATAAAATTGGTGAAACACGCCAATCAACTTGTTCTTCTTTTTTGTTTAGATAATGATTGGAGAAATATAACAATGTCTCTTTTTCAACTAGAATACCGTTTAATTTAATTTTCATTGAAGGTCTACTCATTGTTAAGTCTATCCAAGGATAAATCAAAATCTGACCTGAAAAACTAGGTATTTCTTTTTTTTTGGCGTAAATAGACATTAAAAAAGCTAAATTACCACCTGCACTATCTCCACACAAAACTACTTTTTTATCGTCAAAACTTAAATTTTGAGAGTTATTGAAAATATATTTTACAGAATCTAGAGCATCTTCAAGAGCAGATGGAAATTTATTTTCAGGAGCCAATCTATAATCTATAGCTATAAGAGTAGATTTAGTTTGTTTGCATAAATGTCTACACAACAAGTCATGACTTTCAAGATCTCCCATGACAAACCCGCCACCATGAAAAAAAATGATTAAAGGTGTAATCTCAGCTTCAAAAGTATCTTTATAAATTCTTAAATTTATTTTTTTATTTTTTGAGTTGAAACTTATATTTTTAATAGATTTGATTTCAACTATATGTTCGTCTGGGATAGAGGCCATTTTAGCTCTCATGTCTCTCAATTCTTTTGGGGTTAGAGTATGAATTTTTGGAGTTTTATTTTCCAAAATAAGATCTATAAATTTTTGAGTATCATTATCTATTTCCATCTTTTTATTTAACAAAAAAATTTGATTATAAGAAAGTATAATTTTTTTTTATTGAATTTTATAAATCATCAAAAAGTTAGCAGTAACTAACAATTTTAGGTTGTTGACTTTTAATAAGATATATCCAATATTATCAGATGTACCGAATTTATAATTATGAACCATTTTTATCAATCAACAGCAGACCCGTTTTTAGTTAAATATCAATTAATTTTTAGTTATCTTTTTTTAGGGATAGTTATAACTTTATTTTTTAATATTGATCATAATTTATGGCTAATAGTTCAAAAATCAGTATCTGACGCATACATTCAAGTTTCAACTTTTGTAGCTGGTACATTATTACTTTTCTATACACTCGAAAAAAGTTTTAAGATCGATATAGGTGTTGTTTTACAAAAAAATCGTAAATTAGAAGTTATTTTGTCTTCTTTTTTAGGAGCTTTGCCTGGCTGTGGAGGGGCGATAATTGTTCTAACACAATATATTAGAGGAAAGATTTCTTTTGGTTCAGTTGTAGCTACATTAACAGCAACTATGGGGGACGCTGCCTTTTTGTTAATAGCAAAAGAACCATTAACAGGTTTGAGTATTATGCTCGTAGGTTTCATAGTTGGAACATTTTCAGGTTTAATTGTTAATTTAATTCATAGTAAATATTTTTTAAAACTCACTGGCTGTGATATAATTAAATCAAACCTGAAATCAGATGTTTATAAAGCTTCAAAAAAGTTAGATATTTTATGGATGACTCTAATTATTCCAGGCTTTCTAATTGGTATACTTTCAGCTTTTCAAATTGACTTAGATTCATTTTTTAAGAGCAATCTTGTAAAAAATCCAATTACTCTTTATGGTTTCATTGCAGGTTCTTTATGTTTTATCATGTGGGTTATTCCTATTCTATCTGGTTTCAAATACCAACCTTCAACAAACAAAGATAATATATTTAGAAGAACAGTTTCGGATACAAACTTTATTACAGGATGGGTAATCCTAGCTTTTCTTACATTTGAACTTATTGTTTATTTTTTTGATATAGACTTATCCATTATTTTTCAATCATATGTCTATCTAATTCCTTTGATTGCGATTTTAATAGGGTTTCTTCCAGGTTGTGGGCCACAAGTGTTAGTGACAACAATGTACTTAAGTGGTTTTATACCTCTCTCTGCTCAAATAGGTAATGCTATTGCCAATGATGGTGATGCTCTATTTCCAGCCATAGCACTACATCCGAAAGCAGCTTTGATAGCTACTTTATATTCTGCTGTACCTGCTTTAATTTTTAGTTACTCTTATTTATTCTTTTTTGAGTAAACTTTAATAAGAAACAAAATAATAAATTGTTTTCGAAAAATTTTAATTGAAAATGTTTTTTTTACTCTTTACCTTAATTATATAATTTGTAAAAAATTAAGATGAATTTTAAGCCTGCTCCAATTTTAAAAAATGAGAAACAACGATTAATTGCTGTTGAGCGTTCAGCGGCAATGTATAAGGATGCTGATAGTCTTTACGAGATATATTGCCATTTAGCAAAAGAGATTTCAAATTGTCCAGTTAGTTGGGCTGGTTTAATTGATGATGAAAATCAGTATTGCATAGCGAGTGACGGTTTGCCTGATGAAATGGACAAAAAAATTCCAAGACAAGAAACTTTTTGTCAATATGCAATTAACAATCAAGTTCCATTAATTGTATCTAATATGTCAAAAGACTTGAGATTTAAATTTCACCCAGCAGTAAAAAATAATTTAGTTAAATTTTATGCGGCTTTTCCAATAATTTCAAAAGATGGATATGTTTTGGGAACTTTATGTGTAAGTGACAATAGAGTAAGAGTTTTGTCAAAAAATAAAGTTCAGCTACTAAAAAACTTAGCTCAGAAAATTTCATATCAATTAGAAATTCAAGAAAATTTTAGAAATAAAAATGCAGAAACAATTATAGAAGTATTAGATAAAATATCTAACAAGGTTGAAAATCTTTCTATAAATAATGTTAAAATAATTTTAAAATATTTTAGTAACCAAATACTTAATGAAAATGAAAAATCGTTTTTAATTGATAATAACTTGTGCTCTTCAAAACACAATGAATTAAAAATAACTCCATTTGGAAATGAACTTAAAAATGAATTATCACTCAATATTGGTATTTTAAAAAGGATGCAAAATATAGTAAATGATGAATCTGCTCTTGATAATTTGTTCAATGAATTGAGAAGTAAATAATGTTCGGAAAAGTTTTAAATTTTAGATTTCCATCTGTAAGTGAAGCAAAAATAGCTGCTTCCTTTTGTTCAGAAAAATTTGGATCAAAAATTTCAGACTACCATATTATTGGATTAAATGTGTTTATAGGGCAGTCAGGAGACTTAAATGTCTCTATTAAATTTGAAAATGCAAACGCACTAAATAAGTTTGAAGAAAAGTATGACAATATAATCTCTGACTTAAAAAAAAGCTTAGTTTTTAAGGAAAATAATTTTATTGGAGTATGTGCTTTTACTTATGAAAAAGAGGCCATAACATCCGATATTTAAAAAAAATTAAATGATTAATGAAAAAGAAAATTTTCAAAACACTTGGCCATATAAACCTAATTATTTTTTAGGAAATGGCTTTAAACAACATTATGTAGATGAAGGAGAACATAACAAAAAAACTATAATTTGTCTTCATGGGGAGCCAACTTGGGGTTATCTTTATAGGAATTTTGTTAAAGAACTATCTAAAGAATTTAGAATTATAGTGCCAGATCATATGGGTTTCGGAAAATCTGAAACACCTCTAGATAAAAATTATACTCTAAAAACTCATGTTGAAAATTTATCAAATTTAATAAAATATTTAAAAATAGAAAAGATATACTTTGTTGGACAAGATTGGGGTGGTCCAATAATGGGCGCATATGGTTTAAAAAATATTGAGAAAGTTAGAGGTTTTTTTCTCATTAATACAATATTTGGATATAGTAAAGTTAAGAGACCAAAGAAATTATCTAATTGGTTTTCATGGGTTAAAAAACACCACGAAAATGATACCTTGGAAGGTATTCTTGGAGAATTAAACTCTACAATTTTATCAGTAATGAAAATTATTAATTTCACTAACACTAAAGTGATTAATGAGAATTGGATCAGGGCTTATTCGTCTGCTTTTCCTAACCGAAAAAGTTGTATTGGAGCAATTAATTTTCCTTTGGATGCTTTATTAGGAAGAATTATACCATATATCGTGGAATGTTTAAAAGAGGGTAAATTAGATTTGCTTATTGAAAAACCAGCTGAGTTAGTTTATGGAATGAAAGATAATGCCATAGATCCAGATTATGCAATCAAAGATTTTAAATCATTATTTCCTGGCAAAAAAATTACATTATTAAAAAATGCTGGTCATTTTTCTCAAGAAGATGAACCAGAAAAAATAATTTCATTAATTAGGTCATTTGTTAATAATAACTAATTATTCAATATATCAAGACATAATTATTTTTAAAAATTTCTCAAATGCTTTATTTCCAGTAAAGTTATTATGAAAATATTTTTTTGCATTATAACCATACTCTTCTCTTTTTTTATGATTATTTATTGCTGTAATCAAAGTAGATTCTAATTGTTTTATATTTAATGGGTTTGTATTCCATCCAGTCTTATTGTTAATAACAGCATCGACTACTCCTCCATCAACTCCAGAAATTGATGGAACTCCAAATTTTGCAGCTTCAATATATGAAATACCAAAACCTTCTATAGAATTCTTAACTCTATAAGATGGCATTACGAATAAATCAGCATCTTTTAAAACCTTCAATTTTTCTTTATTTAATATTTTACCTAAAAGCATTACATGTTGTGATAGATTTAATTTTTTAATTTTATAATCAAGTTTCTCTTTTAATGGACCTTCACCAAAAATTTTCCATTTAAAATTTTTAAGAATATTTTTTTTTACTAAAAAACCTAGAGTATCTAATACATTTAAGTAACCTTTTCGATCTTCGAGCCTTGAAATTGTAACTAGATCAACATAATCTTTTTTCTTAATTATTTTTTTATAATTGTTACTATTTTTGTCGATTGAATAGGTAGGTGGAACAAAACATAAATCAGTCTCTTTAATATTATAATTTTTTAAAATTAAGCCTTTTGTATAATTTGAATTACAAATAATTTTATTTATTCTTTTTAAAGCCTTTTTAATTTTATAATATTTTTTTTTAGACAAATATTCTTGTCCATGAGCTAAAATAATAATTTTATTCTTACATAAAGGAATAGCTGATAAAGATTTCCAGCTATCACAAATAATTATATCATCTGGTAATAAAATCTTTTTTAATTTTAATTTTTTAACAATTCCTCTGATTATTTTAGGAAAGTTTGAAAAATGAAAATTAATTTTTGTTTTTAAAATTGAATGATTTTTTGGAATGGCATGATCGGGTAATACAATCGTTTCATTAACTAGAGACAATTTTTTTGCCAAGGATTCCATTACATTTTGCATGCCTCCAATCCTTGGAGGAAAAGTTTGCGTTACGATTATAAATCTCATAAATTATTATTTAACATCTTAGTCAAAATTTATAAATTTATTTTATAAATAAAATTTAAGGATTTCACATGTATAAATTAACATATAGTCCAGCTTCACCTTATGTAAGGAAAGTAATGCTTGCAGCCTATTCAATAAAAATTAATCATGAAATAGATTTAGTAAGTTCGGAAAACAAATTTTTTCAAGATTTAAAATCAAAAAACCCCCTTAATAAAATACCAATTTTAATGAAACCAAATGGAGATTATTTATTTGATAGTCGAGTAATAATAGATTATTTCAATAGATTAGAGGGTTCACTTATACCTATAGAAGGTAAAGAAAGAGATATAGTAATGACAAAATGTGCTCTAACTGAAGGTATAATTGATGCTGCACTTTTATATGTTTATTCAAATAGATATGCAGGAGACAGTAAACCTTCAAAAATATGGCAAGAACTTCAAATAAGTAAAATTAAACATTCATTAATGTCTCTAAATCTAAATGTTTCAAATTGGGAAATTTTATCGAAAGTTAACGCATCTCATATAGGTTTGATTGTTGCATTAGACTATTTAAACTTCAGAAATATTTTCAATTGGGAAAAAGATATGAAACATTTACTAGAATGGCATGAAAAAAGTAAATTAGTGGTACCCGGATATGTTGAAACATTACCTAAAGATTAACTTCAAGAAGGTAAAATCAAAACTGCTCTAAAATCATTTACATTTGTTAAAGTAGGCTTGGTTATTATTAAATCATCAATTTCTTTAAAAAATGTATACGAATCATTTAATTTTAAAAACTTGTCCATATTTAGATTTTTTTCATTAGCCTTTTTCAAAGTTTGTGGAGAAATATAACTACCTGCATTATCCATATTTCCATCTATCCCATCAGTATCAATGGCAAGACTATAAATACCATTTAATCCATTTAATCTTTTTGCCATAGAAAGCATAAACTCAGAATTTCTTCCACCATAACCACTACCTTTTACAGTTACTGTAGTTTCACCACCTGATAAAAGAACAATTGGTTTATCTAAAAACATATTTTTATATTTTCTTTCGTATTTAATTTTAATAGCTAATTCAGCCATTTTTTTACCTTCCTCATAGGCTTCACCCTCGAGTTTATCAGTTAAAATAAAAGGTAAAAATCCAATTTTTGAAGCTTCTTTTTTTGCAGCTTCAAGAGCCATCATGGGAGTTGAAACAAAATAAAAAGGTGTTTCATCAGTAATAGGTATATTATTTTTTTTAATAATTTTTAATATATTTGGGCTAATATCAATTTTATATTTTTTTAAAATTCTAATTGCATCTTCTACTTTTACATTAGAGTTTACTGTTGGCCCCGAACCTATAAATCTAGGGTCATCGCCAGGTATATCTGAAATAGCGTAAGTAATTAAATTCGAGGGGTTGATTAAATGAGAGAGCCTACCACCTTTTATGGCAGAAATAGATTGACGTACTATGTTGATTTCATTTATCCGTGCGCCTGATTTAAGAAGCATGTTATTTAAGTATTGTTTTTCTTCAAAACTTATACCTTTAATTGGTGAAAATAATAAGGCAGATGCTCCACCTGAAATTAAAAAAATGACTAAATCTTTATTCCTAGCTTTTCGAGCTAATTCGATTATTTTATTAGTTGCATTTAATCCATTCCTATCAGGTATTGGATGAGAAGCTTCCAAAACTTTTATATATTTTGTTTTATCACTATGACCATATCTTGTAACAACTAGTCCTTCAATTTTGTGAGGGTATATTTGCTCAAAAGCTCGAGCCATGCTAGCTGATGCTTTGCCTGCACCTAAAATTATTGTTTTACCTTCTGGCTTACTAGGTATGTATTTAAAATTATCTTCTGGCTTAGACGCCCTAAGTGCAGCGAACATGATTTTTAATAAAGTTTCTTTTATATTTTGCATTAAAATTGTTAATATCTGTATTGAGCAACTTATAACTTAAATACAATAATAGAATTTTATAAAGAGTAAACAATGACAATAATAAAAGAACATAAAATTAACTACACTTTGTTGATTTCTCTAAATAATGTAAAAACAAGAAATTCAATGATACCTGGTTTTCATGATGAACTTCAAAACGCTATAAAAAAAGGTGAAGATGATAATTCTGTTTCTTCTATTATAATCTATGGAGAAGGAAATTTTTTTTGTGCAGGAGGAGATCTAAATAATCTTAAAAAAAGGAGAGATATGTCTATTGAAGATAGGTTAAGTACTCTTACAGTATTAAATAGTACTATCTCCTCTATAAGAAATTGTAAAAAACCAACTATAGCAGCTGTAGAGGGTGGAGCTGCTGGGGCTGGAGTATCACTTGCAATGGCTTGTGACTTTTTAATTATGGCAGATAATGCTTTTTTTTCGCTGGCCTATGTAAAAATAGGGTTAACTCCAGATGGAGGGGTTACAAAACTTTTAGCTGAAATTTTACCAAAACAAATGTTATCAGAAATGTCTCTTTTGGGTGATAAAATTAATTCAATTAAACTTCAGCAATTTGGCATGATCAATGTTTTATCTAAAAAAGGTTTTGTTAAAGAAGATGCATTAGAATTTTCAAAAAAATTTGAAAACTTGCCTTATAATTCAATGAGAAGAATTAAATTGTTGAATGGAGAAGCTTATAAAAACGATTTTTATGAGCAAATGGAACTTGAGGCAAAATTAATGGTAGAGTCTCAAGGAGATAAAGAAAGCATTGAAGGCATAGATTCTTTTCTTGAAAAAAGAAAAGCAGATTTTAAAAAATTAAGATAAAATGAATTTATTGTTTGGCACCTTAATTGCACAAATTTTGAATGCTTATTTATCAATTTATTCAAAAAGTAAAATTTTTTAAAATTTTATTTTTTTTAATAATAATTCTATTTCCATTTCAAGTATTTTCCAGCGTCAATAATTTATGTGAAAAAAATATCTTGGAAATCGAAAGACAAATAGATATTCCTAAAGGTTTGTTAACTGCCATAGGTCTAACCGAGTCTGGAAGATATATAAATAAAGCTAAACCTATAATTTGGCCTTGGACAATTAACATCAAAACTAAAAGTTTATTTTTTGATAACAAAAAACAAATGCTTAAATTTTTAAACTCTCAGATTGAAGAAGGTAATTTTGATTTTGATGTAGGTTGTATGCAGGTTAATTTGAAATGGCATGGTAAGTATTTTAAAAAAATTTCTGACTCAATAGACCCAAAGACTAATATCTCCTATGCTACATCATTTTTGTACAAATTAAAGTCTGATCATAAGTCTTGGACAGAAGCAATAAAACGTTATCATTCATCTAACCCAAACAAAAATGTGAAATATCATAAAAAAGTTTTAGCAAACTGGAAAATTCAAGACAAAAAAACAGAAAATTTAAAAATATCTAAGATAAACGACGATAATTTAAAATTGCATGTAAAAAATAATCAACCAAAACTATATGAAAAACTAGAAAAAATAATATTTTTTCGAAATATTTTTATGGAAAAAATTAATAATTAAATTAACTTATTTAATTATAATTTCATTAAGGGATATTTTTATGGAAACTCATGAAGCTTTGATTAGTAGAAGATCAATTAGAAGGTTTTTGCCTACTAATGTAGCAAAGGAAAAAATTGAAAAAATTTTGGCAGGTGCAGCATTTGCACCTAGTGGTCATAATATTCAACCATGGCATGTTTATGTGGTTGAAGGAGAAAAAAAAGAAAAAATTACTAATACAATTATTGAGTCCATAAAAAGTGGTGAAGTGAAGAATTTCAAACAAGAATTTGACTATTATCCTACAGAATGGTTTGAACCCTATATTTCAAGGAGAAGAGCAGTAGGATTTGAATTATATAAACTTTTAAATATATCGAGGGATGACTATGAGGCTAGAGATAAACAGATGCAAGAGAACTTTTATTTTTTTGGAGCACCAGTTGGTATGTTTGTCACTATGGATAGAAGATTAGCAGAAGGAACTTTTATTGATTTGGGTATGTTTATTCAGAGTATTCTTGTAGGTGCAAGAGGAGAGGGTTTACATACTTGTGGACAAGTTGCATTCACGAGATTTCATACTTTGATTAGTAGAGAATTAAACTTTCATGAAAATGAAATGTTGGTTTGTGCCGTCTCCATTGGTTATGAAGATACTTCAGCTCCTGAAAACCAATTGAGAGTTGATAAGTTACCTTTTGAAAAGTTTACTACTTTTTTAAAGTAGATATGATTTAACTTTAATATATTTAACTGTGAGATTATTTAATTTAAAACATTCCCGAAACTTAGTACTACCAGATACTTATATAAATATTGGTCATTTTTTAGATCATTTTATGATGTTGATTTTTGCTAAGTCAGCCTTTGATGCTGGAAGAGAATTTGGTTTAACATATGATGAAATTATAGTTTATGGAACTTTAGGAATGTTTCTCTTTGGTGCCGCCTCCCCTTTAGCAGGTTGGTTGGCAGATAAATATTCTCGATCTATAATCATTACAATTTATCCATTTGGTGTGGGGCTTGGTTCCTTGATGTGTTTTTTCTCATCATCGCCTTTCATGTTGGGTATATCGCTTGGTATTATAGGTTTTTTTGCAGCAATTTTTCATCCTGTGGGAATAGCAATGCTAATAAGAAATACTGATAAAGTTGGTTTTAGGTTGGGTATAAATGGAGTATGGGGAAATATGGGTGTTGCTACAGCGCCTGTATTAACAGGATTTTTAATTGTTTATTCAGATTGGAGAACAGGTTTTCTTGTACCAGCAATAATATGCTTAGTTTTTGGTGTAATTCAATTTTATGGTTTTATTGAATTAAAAATTAATCAAGCACAAAAAAAAGAAAGTAAATTCGAAAAAAGTTCGTTTGCTGATGGTTGGAAAATTGTACTGTCCTCTTTAACAATGACTACATTGGCAGGTGGTTTTGTATTTGGTTCTCTAACATTTTTAATACCTAGATTATTTGAAGTGAATTTAAATGGTATTACAACAGATATTGCTATAACTGGACTTTTAGCTGGGCTAGTTTATGCAATTGCTTCATTTTCTCAAATTGGAGTTGGTCTTTTAATTGATAGGTTTCCACCAAAGTATGTTTTGGCAATAATGGGATTGGGTCAATTTATATTAATTTATATTTCAAGTTTTTATTTTGATTATATTTTATTGTTTGTAATTTTAATGGCAATGTTATTTGTATTTGGTCAGGTTCCAATAACTGATGCTATTTTAGTGAGATATATTGATGATAAATGGAGAGCAAGAGTTTTATCAGTTAAATTTTTAATAAATCTTTGTGCAGGTGCAAGCGTTTTGCCTTTAACATCAATATTTTTGAAAAGTGGTTTTAGTTTTAATGACCTTTTGAAAGTATTATCAATTTTGGCAGTTTTTGTTATTATTTCTGCTTTAATTTTGCCAAATGAAAAAAAACTTAAATTAAAGACCACCTGAAGAGAAAAGAAAATCGGAAATTCTCTCAATCCCTTTTGAGTTTTTCATTTCTCCAAAGACATAGGGCAATCCCTTACGAGCTATTTCAACATCTGTTTTCATTTTAGATAAATCAACTTCTACGTATGGAGCTAGATCAGTTTTATTTATAATAAGTAGATCAGATTTCTGTATAGCTGGACCACCTTTTCTAGGTATGTCACCACCCATCCCAACATCAATTACATAAATAGATAAGTCGACTAATTCAGGGCTGAATGTTGCAGCTAAATTATCTCCACCAGATTCAATAAGAATTAATTCTAAATCTGGAAATTTGTGTTTCATTTCTTCAACAGCCAACATATTAATTGAGGCATCTTCTCGAATTGCGGTATGAGGACAACCACCAGTTTCAACACCTTTAATTCTATCTAGTGGAAGAGCTTGGTTCTTCATTAAAAATTCTGCGTCCTCTTTAGTGTAAATATCATTTGAAATAACTGCCATAGATACTTTTTGAGACATATTTTTACAAAGTGCTGCAGTTAGACTTGTTTTGCCTGCACCAACAGGTCCTCCAATGCCTACTTTTAATGGTCCATTTATATTATTCATGTTTTATAAATCCTAGTTGACAGTCTTTCATGCTTAATACTATACAAATCACTATTAAAGCAAATTCCTCCCAGATCATCCAGAGTAAAGTCATTACTTTTGTTAACAAAATTATTGATTAACTTTAGAGAACTAACTATGCAATCTTGTCCTATTTTTTGTCCAATAGGTATGTGTTTCACACATACATTAACGATATTTGATATAAAAGATTGTAAATAAAAATTTAGTGTAAACTTCAAAGGTATTTTAAAATAATTTGACGCTTTTCCTACGCATATGGGATAAGCCGTATTTTTTGGTAACTTATAATTCCAACTATCTTTTAAAACTTTTCTGAATGCATTTCCCATTTCAAGCGTTTCGATTTTTCTTTCTTTTGAGGCGCATAATGAAAGAGCAAAATCATTTAATTCTTCTCCAAAATATGAATATTTGATCAAAATTATATCATTTTTACATGTTCCATAGAACAGCAAGCAATTTATGTAATCTTGAATATCTTCTTTATTTAGAATTAAATTATCTTCTATCATTGCTTCTAAACCATGCGAGTAAGAATAACTGCCGATAGGAAAAGAAGGTGAAAACCAAGTTTGCAATATTTGTAGAGAACTTTGCAAATTTTCATTAGATATATCTTCAATGTTTGTGGCTATGTGTTCTTCCAATACCGTATGCCCCTCCTTCGGGAGTAAAGGTTTGTTCTACTAATTTTATTTTACCGCCTAACTTTTTAATCATATTTTCAATAACTTTATCATTTTGAATAAAAATTTTATTTTTTTTAATTTCACAAGGAATATGTCTGTTACCAATATGCCAAATTAATTGCATTAAATTTTCACCAGTAATTTCTAATAACTTCTCTTTTTTTAATTTAATGATTATCAATTCATCATTATCAAGTTTAAAAGCTTGATTTTGAGATAACGATTTTGTTTCAGCTAAATTAACTAAAAATTCAAGACCATTATCCGAAGTAAGTTTTTTTCTCCTAAGGAATCGTTCTTCATATGATAAAGATATAGAATCAGAAATTTTATTTTTATCAATTTTATCAATAATTAAATAACATTTTTCCATAGACTTTGACTTAATACATAAAATATCTTTGAGCCAAAGGTAATTCTTTAGCTGGTTCACAAGTTATTATTTCACCATCTGCCCTTACTTCATATGTTTCTGGGTCTACTTCTATGGAAGGACATGTATTATTTAACATCATATTTTTTTTGGAGATATTTCGGGTATTTTCCACTGGTATTAGTTCTTTTTTTAAGCCAGCATTTTTTAGTGATTCTCTTTCTAAACAAATTTGACTTGTGAAAGTTATAGATGACATTTCTAATGATCTTCCATATGAAGAAAACATAGGACGCGTATAAATTGGTTGTGGAGTAGGTATAGAAGCATTTGGATCTCCCATTTGGGAGCATGCTATGCTTCCACCTATTAAAATCATCTCAGGCTTAACACCAAAAAATGCTGGATCCCAGACTACCAAATCAGCACGTTTACCATTTTCTATACTTCCTATGTGTTTTGAAATTCCATGAGCTATTGCTGGATTAATAGTATATTTTGCTATGTATCTTTTTACTCTAAAATTATCATTTTCACCTTTTTCTTCAGGCAACCTGCCTCTTTGAATTTTCATTTTATGCGCAGTTTGCCAGGTTCTTATAATTACTTCACCTACTCTACCCATTGCTTGACTGTCAGATGCTATAATTGAAAAGGCTCCCATATCATGAAGAATATCTTCAGATGCAATAGTTTCCCTTCTTATTCTACTTTCAGCAAAAGCTACATCCTCAGGTATAGATTTATCTAAGTGATGACAGACCATGAGCATATCTAAGTGTTCTTCTATAGTGTTAACTGTATAGGGTCTTGTAGGATTTGTTGAAGACGGTAAAACATAATTTTCTCCACAAACTTTAATAATATCTGGAGCATGTCCTCCACCAGCACCTTCTGTGTGGAAAGCATGAATAGTTCGCTTATTGATAGCTTTTATAGTATTTTCAACAAATCCACTTTCGTTTAAAGTATCAGTATGAATCATGACTTGAACATCATGTTTATCAGCAATATTAAGACAATTATCAATTGCTCCTGGAGTTGTTCCCCAGTCTTCATGTAGTTTTAAGGCAGATGCTCCTCCGACCACCTGTTCTTCTAGTCCTTCAGGTAAAGAGGAGTTTCCTTTTCCGGCAAAAGCGAGATTCATAGAAAAAGCATCTGCGGATTGCATCATTCTTTTTATGTGCCATGGACCAGGTGTACATGTTGTGGCTAATGTTCCGTGAGCAGGTCCAGTCCCCCCACCTAGCATAGTTGTAAGTCCTGAATGAAGTGCATCATCAATTTGTTGAGGGCAAATAAAATGAATGTGGCTATCAAACCCTCCTGCTGTAACAATTTTTCCTTCTCCAGCTATTGCTTCTGTACCCGGTCCAATAATAATATTTACATTTGATTGCGTATCAGGATTTCCGGCTTTTCCAATACAATTAATTAATCCATCCTTTAATCCAATATCAGCTTTATAAATTCCATTAACATCAATTACTAATGCATTTGTTATAACAGTATCAACAGCACCCCTTTCTCTACTTATTTGAGATTGACCCATACCATCTCTAATAACCTTGCCTCCACCAAATTTTACCTCCTCACCGTATGTTGTAAAATCATTTTCAACTTCTACAAAAAGTTCAGTATCTGCCAGTCTTACTTTATCCCCTGTTGTTGGTCCATACATATCTGCATATGAAGATCTTGATATTTTTACCATTATAAATCACCCATTACTTTTTTGTTAAATCCAAAAATTTTCTTTAATCCATTTATATCAATTAACTTAACATCTTTTGATTGGCCTGGTTCAAATCTTACAGCTGTACCGGATGGAATATCTAATCTTTTTCCGTAAGAAACTTTTCTATCAAACTTTAAAAACTCATTAGTCTCATAAAAATGGTAATGACTTCCAACTTGGATGGGTCGATCTCCTGTGTTTGAAATTTTTAATGTAAAAGTTTTTTTACCTTGATTTAATTCTATATCTTCGTTTTTAGGAATAATTTCTCCAGGTTTCATTTTATTTTCCTTATCTAATTGGTTTGTGAACAGTAACTAGTTTTGTACCATCTGGGAAAGTTGCTTCAACTTGTACTTCGTTTATCATATCTGCAATACCATCCATGCAATTTTTCTTTTTAATTACATGCGCTCCTAATTCCATTAACTCAGCAACAGTTTTTCCATCTCTTGCACCTTCAACAACAAAATCTGAAATAATTGCAATTGCCTCTGGGTAATTCAGTTTTATACCTCTATCTAATCTATTTTTTGCAACCATGGCAGCAAGGCTTATAAGTAGTTTATCTTTTTCTCGTGGTGAAAGTTTCATGTTCAAATACTCCAAATTTTTGGTATGCTATTTTTAAAAAAATATGACAAAATATTCTCTAGGGCAAACCTTAGATGGTAATTATCTATTGAAATAGTTCTAATGATTAATTTTTCATCCCATATAGAAACTTCAGAGTGAGACATTTTACTATTTTTTAAATTATTTTTGATAATCTCTCCTTTTTTTAAAATTATATCTCCAATACCTATAATAATGTTAATTGCACAATTCTTATTAAATGTTGCGGCTTTTGCAAAAATATCCGCTGTATATCCATTAGTATTGGAAGCCTCAACATGAACTAATTTTTTATTTTTATGAATTTTCCAAAAGTCAGAGTATAGTCCAGTAGTAAATTTTTCTTTCATAGATGTTCTTCCAAAAACTATACTTTCTGACATCAAAAAATTTGAATTATCTTCAATATTTATATTAATTTTTCTGCGAATGTTGCAATTATTGAATAATATCATTTCTTGAGGAAGCCAATACATATTACTATTATTTTTTAAGTTAACCTCAACATCAACTATTCCAGGATTAGAAATTCCTTTATATATTTTTTCAGCAGCTTGGGTTGAAGTACACATACTAGAGTTATCTAACTCTATGGATGTAGAATAATTATCACCACTAGTAATTCCACCTGCAGTATTAATCAAAATCATTTGTTGTAAGGCATCATCAACATTAGGAATTATAGCTTTTGAGGCGCCTTTTTGAAATAATTTAATTATATCATTATTTCTAAACTTTATGTCTAACTTTCCAAAAGATCTTTGTAATTTGTTCATTTTAATATTTTACCATCTCTAAAATCAGATTAGACAAGTAATTTTTCCAGTGATTAATTTTTAATCTTTTTTAACCTTAAATTTTTTTAAATACAAATATCGATTGAAAAAATTTAAAAAAATAAATCTTATATTGTAATGTTTGAATTACGTTTTTTTGAAATTTATCGATCCTCAGAATACGTAAATCTTCTTATTGAAGGTTTGCTTTTATCAACTTCTTTGACTATTGCATCTGGTATAATAGGTTTTTTATTAGCTTTTATTTTAGCGGCATTAAGATATTGGAATGTTATAATATTAGGTTTTTTCAGCATGTTATATTGACTTTATTCGAAACACTCCACTAATTGTCCAGCTTTTTTTTGTTACCTTTGGTTTGCCATTACTTTTAGGTTATGTATGGCCATTTTGGTGTCATGCATTACTTGCATTGACAATAAATTTTTCTGGTTATTTTGCTGAAATACTTAGAAGCGGCTTTGAATCTACTTCAAAAGGACAAATAGAAGCTGCAAATGCATTAAATTTAAATAGATATTATATTTTTAGAAAAATTATTTTGCCTCAAACTATAATTAAAATGTTTCCTTCATTATCTAGTCAGTTTATTTTTATTTTTTTAACAACTGGAATTATATCAGAAGTTGGTGTAACAGAGTTAACGCACGCTGGTTTATATATTGATAGTAGAAGCTTTCGCTCATTCGAAATATTTATAGTATTAAGCGTGTTATATGTCCTTCTTTCTTTAATTTTTAAATCTACTCTCGAGTTTGTTTTTAAAAAAACTTTAGGAAAGAGTCTATAAATGGAAGAATTATTTATAAATCTTTTTGGTAAACCTGAGGGAATTATTATTAGTCAACTTATATCAGCTTGTAGGTTTACTATTTATCTTTCATTAATTGCATTCTTGGGTGGAGGTGTTATTAGTTCTTTAATAGTTTTGATGAGAATAGTTCCAAATAATATTTTAAATTATATAAGTTTTATATATACATGGTTATTTCAGTCTGTTCCACTTTTAATGCTTTTATTTTTAATAGGTTTGGGAGTTCCAAGGTTGTTGGGTTTTGATATAAATCCTTGGATAGCCGCGACGATATCGTTGATATTATTCACATCCGCATATCTTTCTGAAGTATGGAGAGGTTCAATACAAGCTGTATCAAATGGTCAATGGGAAGCAGCAAACTCTCTAAATCTTAATTTTTTTCAAACCTTGAAACTCATAATTTTGCCGCAAGCTATAAAATTTAGTGTAGCACCAACAATTAGTTTTCTAATACAAATTATAAAAGGTACATCTTTAGCTTATATAATTGGCTTTCATGACCTTATGTTATTAGGAAAAAGATGGGCTAATGCTCCCGTTCCAGGTTCTGAACCCTTTATTATTTTTCCTCTTATGGCAGTAATGTATTTCTGCCTTTGTTATCCTTTGGCTATATATGCAAAACATATTGAGAGGAAAACTTTGTTTAATAATTAATTTAATGAAAGGAGAAATTTATGTTTAAATTAATTAAATTAGTTGTTGTTTTTTTAACAATGACAATTAGTTCATCTTTCGCTGATTTGAGTGATATACTAAAAAAAGGTGAAGTAAAGATAGCAGTTCCAGAAGCTTTTGCACCTTTTGGTTCAGTTGGTAAAACAGGTGAACATGAAGGATATGATGTAGATGTTGCTAAATTGATTGCTAAAGATTTAGGAGTGAAGTTAAAAATTGTTCCAGTTGTTTCAAAACAGAGAATTCCTTTTTTAGAAACAAATAAAGTGGATTTAGTAATTTCAACAATGGGCGCTAATCCAAAAAGAGCAAAATCAACAAACTTTTCTAGTGCATATGCACCATTTTATTCAGGTGTTTTTGCTCCTTCAAATATAAATATAACTTCATATAAAGACTTAGATGGGCTAACTGTCGGAGTTACTGGAGGAACTTTGGAAGATTTAGAATTAACAAAAAGAGCACCTAAGGGAACAAAAATAACCAGGTTTGGTGATAATGCTGCAACTCTTAGCGCAATAAAATCTAAGCAAGTACAAGTTTTAGTTTCAGGTAATACTGTGGCAGCCTCAATAACTGAGAGTGATCCCAAATTTGATTTGCAAAGAAAATTTATTATTAAAGACAGTCCCTGTTTTATTGGTATAAAAAAAGGAAATGAAGATTTACTCAGATGGGTAAATGTTTTTATTTTGCATAAAAAACTTGGGGGAGATTTAAACAAAATTTCTCAAAAGTGGTTAGGTCAAGATTTACCCGCTTTGCCATCCTTGTAATTTGATATAGCCTGATCCAATGGATTGGGCTATACTTTTTCAATGAAAAAAAAATATAAAATACCAGCTTCATTTGGTAAAGCTTAAAAGTGAAATCAAATGATACAATTAAACTAATTAATACCTTTGGTACTCAAGTAGTAGATTGTTGGGCTATAAATACAAATGATGTAAACGAATACATGAGCATGGAGACTAGTAGAGTTTGGTCTCAAAGATTAAACCCTATATTAGGTGATACATTTGTAACTAATTATAGAAACCCTATACTTACAATTGTTGAAGATACATCACCAGGTATCCATGATACTTTTATGGCTGCTTGTGATAAAAAAAGATATGAATTATTGGGAGTTTCAGAATACCATAGAAATTGTTCTGATAATTTAATTGAAGCTTTAAAAGAAAAAAATATTTTTTTACAAAATACAATTTTAGCTTCATTTAATATTTTTATGAACATTGAGGTTCAGCCTGACAACATTAGTTTGAAAACTTTACCTACAGTATCTAAACCTGGAGATTATATAACCCTGAGAGCAGAAATGGATTGTCATGTTGTATTTTCCTCATGTCCTCAAGATATAGTTAAGATTCAAGGCCAAAATGATAATACTCCCAAAAGTGTAGAAATAGAAATAACAACTAATGATATTAGGTATCAAAAATTAAAAATTAAAAAGTCTTGGTCGCCAAAAAATTAATTTTTCTGATACCAAACAACTTCATTTAAATCTGTTTCACTTCTTGCGAAACCAATTGATTCAAGATGTATTAAATGTGCTCTAGCTTCACCTATAGCAAAATGCATTTGTTCATTTCCAATTTTTCTATCAAAAATTAAGTCAATACTATTCATAATGTTTATCTTTTTTTCTGCCATTTCATTTTTTAAAATATTAAGTCTATTTTCATGATGTCTTATCAAATTATCAGCCCTTTCATTTCCTTTTTTGAACGGCCAATCATGACAAGGAAATACTAGTGTTTCTGAACCAATTTTTTTAATATCATTTAAATAAGTTAAGTAACCTCCAAGTCTATCATCTTTGGGGTCAAAAAAATTATCTGATATATTTGGTGAAATTCTTGGTAGCAAAAAATCACCCGCCAAATAAAGTTTTCTTTTTTCATCAAACATAGAAATATGTTCAGGAGAGTGACCTGAATCTGTTCTTACTATCCATTTTCCATTTTTAGAATTAAAAACCTTACCTTTTTTTATAATTTCAAATTTAGGAAGCTCATAAACTCTATTTTTATATAATCTTGTAGCTTTAAGCATTTCATTTTTTTGATCTAGGGGCATTCCAGCTCTTTGAAATACGTGATTAAACAATTTTGAATATTCTTCTTCACTCATAGACAGCAATTTATTAGCTGTAAAAAATTCCTTTTCTGTTGTATAAGCTGGCACGTTAAATTTTTTTTGAAGCCAACCGGCCATACCCATATGATCAGGATGATAATGTGTAATAATTAAACCACAAATTTTTTGCATGCAAAGTGGGCCATTCAACAGATTATTCCACATTTCATGAGAGTGGTCTGACTTTAATCCACTATCAATAATTAACCACCCATCATTGGTAACTAAAAAAAATAAATTTACATGATTTAATCTGAAGGGAAGTTCAAATTGTGTCCAATATAAATCTTCTTCAATTTGTTTAAGTTCGCCAAAATTTGGTATTTCAATATTTAGTTTTTCCAATTTATAATCCTTTATCTATATCTACAATTTCATTCAATTTAAGTAAATCAGGAATTTTTTTCTTGAAATTAAAAAAGCCTTTAGTTGCATAAGGATACGCCAACCGATCCCAATCTCTGATGTAGAAATTATAATTTATATTTTCTTCGTTTAATTTGTAAAGGAAACTTTTTTTATTTAAAATATTATTTCCTACAGTTTCGTATGGAATAATTAAATTTTTAATTTTTTCTCTTTTTACCCATGATATTAGTTCATTTAAGTTTGATATCAATTTTATATCATTAATAGTTTTAAAAATATTTTCTGTTAACTTTTTTTCGAAATTTAAAACTAGTTCACTTTTAAAGTTTTCATTATTAGAATCAGTGAAGATACAGCTCTTAAAATCAATTTTTTTTTCGGCAAAGACATTATTTATTGTTAAGTCATTATTGGTTAAAACCACGCCAGGGTTGTAAAAATTTTTTATTTCTAAAAATTTATCTGGAACTGGGTTTAAAACTTTTTCATCAAAACTTTCAGATGCAATAGTTTGGATATTTTCATTCAATTGGTTTTTTGGGTTAAATCTTTTATTTGTATAAAAATTTATATTTTCTGCTCGAGCCAAATAATATTTTCCCACAGTTTGTAACCCTGCCACCCATCTCCAACCAAGAGTGTTAGATGCTGGACACCAATCTAAGAGATGTTTTTTAAAGAAATTCGCTCCTAATTTCCATGGTTTATTAAGAGTAAAAATCCAAATACTTGCATACCACATTCTTGCATGGTTATGCAGATAGCCAGTTTCAACTAATTCCTCAGTCCAATGATCAAAACATTTTATGCCAGTTCTTTTTGGTATTTCTGGATATTTTTTTTCATTCTCGTAATCTCTGAAAATCCAAGGATGGGACTCTAACCATCCTTTCCAATAAGTTCTCCAAAAAATTTCTTGAACAAATTTTTCAATTTTTTGAATGTTAAAATATTTTGTGCTTATTTTTAATATTTCATTTTCATCAACAAACCTTCTTTTAATGTATGGAGATAAATTTGATACATTTTTGTGAGGAGGGCCTAAATCAAAATTTCTTTTTGAGGCATAATTACGAAGATGTTTTTTACAAAAATACTCAAATTTTTGAATTAAATCTTCTCTATTTGTTATCAATTTTGTTTTCATTGAAAATACAATTGTTTGATTTACTTTTAGAAATGTCTTAGATACTACTAGAACTATCTAATATTTTTTTTATTAAAAACAAGTAAAAGGTTACAAAATGAAAAGTCCATTGAAGGGAATAAAAATCTTGGATCTTACAAGAGTTTTGGCAGGTCCTTACTGCACCCAGATATTAGGCGATCTAGGGGCTGAAATAATTAAAGTTGAAAGACCAGAGACAGGCGACGATACTAGAGGTTTTGCACCTCCTTTCCTAAAAAATGATAATGGAGAAGAAACAGATTTGAGTGCATACTACTGTGGAGCAAATCGAAATAAAAAATCCATTACAATTAATTTAAGTGAAAAACAAGGCCAGGAATTGGTAAAAATGTTGCTTAAAGATTGTGACATTTTAGTTGAAAATTTTAAGACAGGGACCTTAAAGAAATTTGGTCTAGCTTATGAAGATTTAAAAGAAGATTTTCCACGTCTCATTTTTTGTTCAATAACCGGTTTTGGTCAAACAGGTCCATATGCTTCAAGGCCAGGTTATGATGGATTAATACAAGCCATGGGGGGTGTAATGGGTTTAACAGGTGATCCTGATGGCGAGCCAATGAAAGTTGGTGTTCCAATTGGAGATTTGATGGCTGGAATGTATGCTGCTGTTGGAATTTTGGCAGCCGTAAAACATCAAGCAGATAACGATGAAGGACAATTTATAGATATAGGTATGCTTGATACTCATGTCGCATGGTTAGCTAATCAAGGAATGAACTATCTTTCTACAGATAATAATCCACAAAGACTTGGCAATCAGCACCCAAATATTGTGCCCTACCAAGTTATGCCAACTGCAGATGGATATATAGTTCTTTCAGTTGGAAATGATCCAACATTCGAAAGATTTTGCAAAGTAGCTAATGAAGAAGAACTTCTTGATGATGATAGGTTTAAAACAAATGCATCAAGGGTATCAAATAGAGAATATGTTACAGAAACACTCAATAAAATAACAAAAAAAAGAACCTCTGCAACATGGTTAAAAGAATTAGAAAAAGCGAAAATAGGTTGTGGCCCAATAAATAATTTATCAGATGTTTTTAATGATCCTCATGTTCTCTCTAGAGAAATGATTATAGAAGTTAAACATTCTAAGACGGGTAATAAACCGCTTAAATTGATAGCTAATCCCATAAAAATGACTGAGACACCAGTGACATATCGATATCCACCCCCTTTGTTAGGTGAACATACTGATGAGATTTTAACTGAACATTTAAAATTAACTATCGAAGATATTAAAAGATTAAAAGTTAATAAAATTGTCTAAATCTCTCTTATAGTAATAATGCTTTGAGTAAATAATTTTAGGAAAAGTAAAATGATTCAAAATGACTCTATACATTCTTGGTTGAGAGCATGCCAATTATTTTTGTTAGGTGTGATTGGAACAGTAGGTATGTGGTCTGTAGTAGTTTTTATTCCAGAAATTGAAAATGAGTTCAAAGTAGACAGAGGCACCTCAAGTTTTTTGTATGCCGCAACAATGTTTGGTTTTGGTCTTGGAACAGTTATAATAGGAAAGATTTATGATAAACATGGAATAAAAAAACCTATCATAATTGCTTCTTTAAGTTTGATAATTTCATATTATTTTTATTCAAAATCAATTTATTTTTGGAATCTTATAATATTGCAGACCATCATGGGTTTCGCTTCAGCAACGTTCTTTGGTCCAGCTATGGCTGATATATCTAATTTTTTTAAAAAACAGAGAGGTTTCGCTTTATCTATAGTTGCAAGTGCTAATTATGTGGCAGGAGCAACATGGCCATTATTAATTGGTTATTTTTTAAAATTTATTGACTGGAAAACTACACATTTTTGGATATCAATATGTTTGTTTATCATGATACCACTTATACTTTTACTAAAAAATCCTTCTGTAGATGAAAGCAAATCTCAGGACATCAAGCAAAGGTATAGAGATATAAAATTAAATCTTTCAAATAATCAAATCCAAATTTTGTTAATGCTTGCTGGTGTATGCTGTTGTGTTGCTATGGCAATGCCACAAGTACATATGGTAGCTTTATGTGTTGATAATGGTTTTGGGCTTCAAGTTGGCACAGAAATTTTAGCTGTTATGCTGTATAGTGGTATGATAAGCAGAATTGTGTTTGGAATGATTTCTGATAGAATTGGACCTATATTAACTCTATTGTTAGGCTCATTTTTGCAAATGGCATCGTTAACATTTTTCCTACCATTTTCTTCTGAAATATCTTTGTATGTTGTTTCTTTTATGTTTGGATTATCACAAGGTGGAATTGTTCCCGCTTATGCAATAATTATTAGAAAATATTTGCCAATTAAAGAAGCTGGATTAAGAGTTGGGCTTGTTATAGGTGCAACTATTGTTGGCATGTCACTAGGAGGATGGATGTCAGGGGAAATTTTTGATATTACAGCATCTTATTATTTTGCCTTTATCAATGGAATTATATGGAATTTATTTAATTTAATTATAGTAATATATATTATATTTAAGTCTGATTTCTGGCATAATAGAAAAGTAATATCAATTGGATAAAAGTATGAAAAAATTAAAAGATATTGTTAAAAATATTTTTGAAATTACATATGAACTTTTCAGAATAATGATACCTACTTTAATTATTGTTAAAATTTTACAAGAGTTCGGTTTTGTAGATGTTTTAAATAATTTATTGTCACCTCTGATGTTCTTAGTAGGGTTACCGGAAGAGATTGGTATAGTTGTTACTACAACAATACTTACAAGCCCTTACACTGGTCTTGCAGTATTATCAGGTTTACCATTAGAAAATGGATTGACTAGTGCTCAAGCTAGTGTTTTAGGATTATTAATTTTATTTGCTCATTCATTACCTATAGAATCATTAATATGTAGAAGAGCAGGCGTTAGAATCAGAGCAACTATTTTTGTGCGGTTAATTTTAGGGTTTTTATTTTGTGTTATTTTAAATCAATTTTTAAGTGCAACAAATTTATTAAGCTCTCAAGCAACTATAATAATTCCATTCTCTGAACCATCACCAATTTTATTAGATTGGGCGATTAATCAAATAAAAACACTTTTCATTATATTTATAATAATTGTGTTGATTGTGATCTTAATCGAAATTTTTAAATATATTGGTATTCAAAGGCTTATAGAATTATCACTAAAACCATTTCTTAATTTAATAGGTGTAGGTGAAAGGGCATCAACAATTGCTGTGGTTGGTGTAACTTTGGGTATAGGGTTTGGCGGAGGTCTTTTAATTCAAGAAGTTAAATCTGGTAAAATAAAATACAAGGATGTTTTTGGCGTAATTACTTTAATTGGAATGTTACACAGTGTAATAGAAGATACTGGGCTAGTAAGTTTGATGGGAGCAAATATATTTATTACCTTATTATTAAGGTGTGTTTTAACACTTCTATGTGTTTATTTGATTTTAAAAATATTTTCAAATTACTCTGAAGAATTTTGGAAGAAATATTTAGTAAATGATAATATTCCAAAACAAAGTTATGGTAATATTTCTTGATTATTCCAATCAAAAATTTTTCCATTATCATTATTAGTTTTTGTTTCTATAACATTAAAGAGATAATTTGCAGATGTTTCAGGACTAAAATAATTTTTATTGTTATTTTTAAAAGGATCTGAAAGTTTTGAAGTTACAGTCCCAGGATGTAAACCAAAAATAATACTATTTTTATTTGTTCTATTTATTTCAATTGCAAAATTTTTAATAATCATATTTAGAGCAGATTTAGATGCTCTATATGAATACCAACCTCCTAAAAAGTTATCGCTAATGCTTCCAACTCTGGCTGATAGAGATGCAAATTTAGAGATTCTATTTTTATTTAATTTTGGAAGAAAATATTTTCCAATTAATAAAGTTGGAAGTGTATTGGCAGAAATCATATTATTAAACTTTTCAACGGTTAAGTCTTTGATTGATTTCTCTGGATTTAAAAGTGCCCCAATCGAAATCAAGATAATATCAAATGAAAAATTTATTTTATTTGATGTAGTTAATAAATCTTCTTCATCTAGATAGTTTAATGAAAAACAAAAAGCTTTTTTATTATGAATTTCTGTTTTTTTTCTAGAAAAACAAAAAACTTTTTCAACATTATCTTGTTCTGTGTATTTTTTACAAAGGGCAGATCCAATTGCACCTGAACTTCCAAATATAGCTATATTTAATTTACTCATATCAATTTTCTAATAATTTAAGATTTAATTATATAAATTGATTTTAAAAGAACATATATTAAAAAAATGTCAGATAAATTACATTTTTTATTGATTCATGGCTCTTGGCATGGGGGATGGATTTGGAATGATTTAAGAATAAAGCTTATTGAGAAAGGCTTTGACGTCTCTTGTCCTACATTGACAGGTTTAGGTGAGAGAAAACACTTAATTTCAAAAAAAATTACAATTGATACTTTTATTCACGACGTAGAAAACCATATCACCTTCCATGATCTAGAAAATATAGTGCTCGTTGGACATAGTTTTGCAGGTAGTATAATTTCAGGAATTGCCGATCGAATGAAAAGCAAAATTAAATTATTAATTTATTTCGATAGTTTAATTTTATTTGATGGCGAAACTCCATTCGATACTCTTCCAAAACAAATCGTTACAGATAGAATAAATTTATCGAAGCTATATGATGATGGAATTTCTATACCTGCTCCAAGTCCTGATAAATTTGGTATTTTTGATATAAAACAATCTAAATATTTAAAATCAAAATTAACACCAATGCCATTAAGTTCTTTCAAATCGAAGTTAACTTTAAAAAATAAAATTGGAAATAATCTACCTCTATGTTATTTAAAATGTAATAACCCTGAATATAGAATATTAGAATATCATAGAAAAAGGGTGGAGGAGTTAGGGTGGTCAGTATATGATCTTAATGCGGGTCATGATGCGATGTTAAGTAATCCACATGAAACAATAAATCTTTTTTATAAAATATTATCAAATGAATTAATTAAGGATATCTAAAAATGACAAATATTATTGGTTGGGGACATAATAAGTTTGGTAAAAATGATGAACAGTCCTCAGAAGACATGATTGCAGATGTGGTTTCACAGGCTATTAAACATGCTGACATAGATCCAAAGGAAATTGATAATATAGTTGTTGGAACATTTAATAATGGTTTTCAAAAACAAGATTTTCATGGTGCGCTGCCGGCTATTAATTGTGAGGACTTAAAATACGTCCCATCTATTAGAGTTGAAAATGCATGTGCAACGGGTTCAGCTGCTATAAATACTGCGATTAATAGTATTGACGCAAAAAAATCAAAATTAAATTTAGTTGTTGGTGTTGAAAAAATGACTGACAGAACAACAAGTGAGGCTGGTGATATTTTACTTGGAGCAAGTTATAGAAAAGAGGAAGATAAAATTAATGGTGGCTTTGCAGGTGTGTTTGCTCAAATTACTGACGCATATTTTCAAAAATTTGGAGATAAATCTAAATATCTTTCAAAAATTTCTGCTAAAAATCATAAAAATGGTTCAGTTAATCCCTATGCACATATGCAAGTTGATCTTGGGTATGATTTTTGTAATAACATCTCAGAAAAAAATCCTTTGGTTGTATCACCTTTGAAAAGAAGTGATTGTTCCATGATATCTGACGGAGCTGCTGCATTAATTATTGCTGATGACGATATTGCTGAAAATGCTCAACAAGCAATAAGGTTTCTTTCAAGAGTTCAAACAAATGATATATTGCCAATGAGTAAAAGGGATAAAACAGAGTTTAAAGGCGCAAGTATTTCATGGCAAAAAGCTCTGAATGAGTCAAAACTGACCTTGAATGATCTTTCTTTCGTAGAAACTCATGATTGTTTTACAATAGCTGAATTAATTGAATATGAAGCTATGGGGTTAACTAAAAGAGGCGAGGGTTTTAGAGCTCTTGAAGAGGGTGTTGTATACAAAGATGGAAAGCTTCCTATTAATCCTTCTGGTGGGTTAAAAGCCAAAGGACATCCGGTAGGAGCAACGGGTGTTTCTCAACATGTTATGGCTTGTATGCAGTTAGTAAATGAGGCAAATGAAATGCAGATTAATAATGCTACATTAGCCGGGATTTTCAATATGGGCGGTTCTGCTGTTGCAAACTATGTATCTATTTTAGAGAGAAAATTTTGATAAATGCCAGAGCTTATTATTATGAGGCATGCAAAATCTGATTGGAACTCATATGAATCCGATTTTAATAGAGGGTTAAATAATAGAGGATACAAGAACTGCCAAATAATATCTCATGAATTAAAAAAACTAATTAATATTCCAGGAAAGTTTCTAGTTTCTCCAGCGAAAAGAGCACAATTAACTTTTGAAGAAATTTTTTTTTTCATGGTTCAAAGATAATCAATTATCAAATTTTTTAGAAATAGAAGATGAATTGTATGGAGGTTCAATTAAAAAAATTATTGAGAGTATGAAAAGGAATTTTTCTGGAATTGAAACTTGTGTTGTTATAGGTCATAATCCTATTTTAAATGAATTATTACATAATATTTCTTCTTTCAATAAAAACTTAATACCTAATAATCTTGTGACTTGTGGGTGTATAAAAATTAATTACAAAAATTATTTTTATGACCAAAATAATTTTATTGATGGTTCAGTTTCTGAATATATATATCCAAAAAAATTCACGTAATATTTGTCATTTATTTCATAAATTATGTATTTTTGTAATTTGGTTTTCTTTTTTGAATTAAAGCTTCAATTGCTTCCTTATGGTCTGTAGTCATTTGTAAAAGTGTTTGTTGACTAGCAGCCATCTCTAGAGCAGTAGATAAGTTTGTATTTTGAGTTAATCTTAACAATCTTTTTGCCCTTCTTATTGACTGTGGGGGGTTTTGAACAATTTTATCAGCCAAATCGAATGCAGTTTTCAATAAATGTTCATTTGGGACAACTTGAGATACTAATCCCCAGTCTAATGCCTTTTTCGCATTTAAAACTTCACATGTTAATATCATTTCGGTTGCTCTTGATAAACCTATAATTTTTGGTAAAAACCAGGAACCGCCATCTCCAGGGATAATTCCAATTCTTAAAAAACTTTCTGAGAACTTTGCATCTTCAGAAGCAATTCTTATATCACACATAGTACACAAATCATTTCCAGCTCCAATGGCATGTCCATTTACTGCCGCAATAATGGGGACATCAATCTTATTAAAAGTCATGGGAATTTTTTGAATACCATTCCTGTACCAATTTTCTATGTCTCTTAATGACATTTTATTATCTTCTGTCATATCATTTATTTCGTGAAGGTTGCCTCCAGAAGAAAAACTTTTGCCTGCACCAGTTAGAATGGCGCATGAGATATTTTCATTATTATCTACATCCTCTAATATTTTTACCAATTCGTTTATGATGTCTGGACTAAGTGCATTTCGTGTATCTTCTCTGTTAAGCGTTATTAAACAAATATTTCCTCTTTCTTCATATAAAACAGATTTAGTCATAAATTCACTCCAACAAAACTTGATATTAATGATTTAAAAATTCCCATAAATTTTTATTTTGTTTTAAAAAATAATTCCCAAGACTATTTTGCCATTGAATTTCGGTTCCAAAATCATTTCTCCAACTATTAAGGTTTTTAGTAAAATAGCTTAGATCATATTCTTTTGTAAAACCCATGGCTCCATGGACCTGGTGGGATAACGCTATCACTTTTCCAGATGCCATCCCAGTTCTAATTTTTGCTATAGCTGTTTTTATATCATTTGAAAAATTTTCATCTCGGTTAGTCTCAATATTATTTGAACTTTCTAAAACAGAAATTGAAGCTCCGCTTGCCGCGATTTCAAGAGAAATTTCACTTATGTGATTTTGAATCATTTGAAATTTTGACAAAGATCTTCCAAATTGTTTTCTATTCGAACAATAGTCAATACAAAGTTGTAGGATTTTTTCCATTGCTCCTGTTGCTTGAATAGATTTGAGATTTGCAAGTATGTTTAAGAAATTCATTTCTTTTGGAAATTTCTCTTTAAATAAAATATTTTCATTTTTAACCTCTAGATCATAACGCGGTTCAGCTAAAAAATTGTGTATCTGTTTTAAATAACTATTTTTGTTTTCAAAAAATATTAGATAATCATCGTCATTATATCTAACTTTAGCCATAACTTTATTTGTAAAATTTAAATATGGTATAGATTTTAATAATCCTGAAACTCTATTATCTTTAATAATCACACCATTTTCTTCATAACAAATTGAAATAAAATCATCTGTCGGTTTTGTATCAAAAACAGAAAAAAAATAGTTACAAATTATTGTCTCTACAAATGGTATTGGAACGCCAAAAAATGCTGACAATTTTATCAAAGGAATAATCTCAACCAAGTTCATTCCAGCCCCGCCTAGTTTTTCTTTTACAGCTATTTTAGTCAAATGACTTTCACGAATCTCTTTTATTAATGTGTCATGATTTTTTTCAGGATCTAATCTAGTTTTATGATCGATATTTTTTGCAAAAATTCTTTCAGATACATCTAAAATAAACTGGATTTCTTCTTTCATCTTAACCCAAGTTTTTTTGCGATTATACCTCTCATAATTTCTGAAGTACCACCTCTTAGTGAATTAGAAGGTATTTTGAGTGTTGCATCCTCAAACAAACTTTTTAAACTAGGTGACCAAGTTTGGATTGGAATTAAATTTGACATTTCTCGAATAATTTCTATAAGTTTTTTTTCAAAATTATTACCAGCCTCTTTAACAAATGCAGCTTGTATTTCTGGCGAGTGTTTTTTTTCTATCATTGAAGCTATTGAAAAACTCATTATTCTTAAACTTTGCAATTCAGCAATTATTTTTCCAAGGGATAAAGTACTGAATTCAGACATTTTTGATTTAAATTCATTTAAAAAATTATCCAACAAAACAAAATGAGACAGAAATCTCTCAGGACCAGATCTTTCAAGGGCTAACTCTCCTACAACTTGTTCCCATCCTTTACCCTCAGACCCTAATAGTGAATCTTTATCTAAAACAACATCGTCAAAAACTGTCTCATTAAAATGTTTCTGACCAGTCATATCTTCAATCCCATTAATTTCTATACCAGGTAAACTTAAATCAACTAAAAATTGAGATAACCCTGAATGTCGATTGTTATCAACCTGTTTAGTTGTTCTTGCAAGAACTATCATGTAATGAGCTAAATGCGCTCCAGTTGACCAAATTTTTCTTCCATTCAGTTTCCATCCATTTGTTGTTTTTTTTGCAAATGTTTTTACAGAAGCTAAATCTGAACCTGAGTCAGGTTCACTCATTCCTATTGCAAAAAAACATTCTCCAGAGGTAATTTTTGGAATGATATTTTTTTTTTGATCTTCTGTACCATATCTGATTATTTGGGAACCACTTTGTCTGTCGGCTATCCAGTGAGCAGCTACTGGGGCTCCTGAAACTAATAGTTCTTCTGTGACTATATATCTCTCTAACATTGATTTCTGATGGCCTCCATATTTTTTCGGAAATGACATTCCTAACCAACCTTGATCTCCAAGTTTTTTACTAAAGGATGGATTTGTGCTAAAAACCCAAGCATCTGGAGACGGTGTAATTTTATCTTCTTTAAAAGTTTTTTTTATGAAATTCCTGACCCTTAATCTTAAATCTTTTAGATCTTTTGTTTCTTCTTCAAATGGAAAGTTAAATTGAGACATATTTCACTTTAATTATAAATTAATAATTAAATATAACTAGATTTAATTTTTTTCCTATGATTATATTTTAAAATTAAAGAGGAAAAATTGTCTAAACTATCTCTAGAAAATAAAATTAGACTTGAGAAATTAGCCACGCCTACTATTGCAAATGTTTTGGATGATTTAGGGTTTGCAGGAATCATGAATGGGCTTCAACCAGCTGGATTAGGAATGAGGGTAGTTGGACAAGCTATAACTGTTCAAGAGATAACAGGGCCTTATGGATCTTTCTCTGTAGAAGATTTTAAAGTTGGGCATATGATAGATGCTGCTTCAACTGGTGAAGTAATTGTTGTTGCAAATAATGGTGCTGAAGTATCTACGTGGGGAGGAATGGCTTCCTATTCAGCAAAGTTAAAAGGTATTGGTGGATTAGTTGTCGATGGAGGTATTAGAGATAGGGAAGAAATTATTAAATTTGAATTTCCTGCTTTTTCTAGGCATATGGTTCCAACCCCCGGCAAAAAAAGAATTAAAGTTTTATCAATTGGAGAACCTATTATTTGCGCAAGTGTAAAAGTTAGGACAGGTGACATCATTGTTGCTGACGGAACTGGTGTATTATGCATACCTATTGAACATTTAGATGTAGTGATAAATGACGCTGAAAAATATACTAGTGATGATAATCAAGCAATGTCAGAAATGAAACAAGGGTTAACATTCATTGAAGCTTTGAAAAAGTTTAAGAAAATTTAATTTTTATAATAATTTTAATGCCCTTGAAAAAAAATCTTTTTTGACCAAAGTTTCCTGATTTAAGAGCAATTTTTACAGACCTGTTCGGATCCCACATTGTTGGAACTCCTGCAGAAATTTCTTCACCAATTTGTAGTTCTTTAATTCCAAGTCCTTTGACAACAGCTCCAGAAGTTTCTCCACCTGCTACTACAATTTTTTTAAAATTTTCTTTATATAACCTAAAAACAAGTACTTGGAAAAAATTTTCTATTTTCTTTGCTATGAACTCTTGGCCAAATTTTTTTTGGCTTTTTTTAACCTCTTCAGGTTCCGAAGAGCTATATAACATAGGATTTCTTTTTTTATT
>QCNN01000008.1 GCA_003213175.1 SAR116 cluster bacterium AG-426-B08
AATCAGATATTTCAAATATACCAAGAAATTCATCTTGTTTAACCTTAAATCACAGATTTAAGGTTTAATTGGGAGATGAATATGATTAAAAAAATACTTATAGATGCCAGACAACCTGAAGAAACTAGAGTTGCCTCAATTAATAACGAGATCATTGAAGATTTTGAATATGAAGTTAATGAGAAAAAACAATTAAAAGGTAATATATATTTAGCAAGAATAACAAGAGTTGAACCAAGTTTGCAAGCTGCATTTGTAGAATATGGTGGTAACAGACAAGGGTTTCTTGCATTTAGTGAAATTCATCCTGACTATTACCGTATTCCTGTGGAGGATAGAGAAAAAATTTTAGAGGATGTAGAAAGTAAAAATGAGGATGATGAAAGTTTTAATTCCGCATCAAAAAATATAAAAATTGACAATGATACAGTGGATGATGAAGTAAATGATGAGGTGCAAAAAAAAGTCAAAAATAACATTTATAAAAATTATAAAAAAATTCAAGAAGTTATTTCAAAAAGACAAATTTTATTAGTTCAGGTTGTTAAAGAGGAGAGAGGTAATAAAGGTGCAGCATTGACAACATATATATCAATTGCTGGTCGATATTGTGTTTTAATGCCAAATACACCTCGAGGTGGAGGGGTAAGTAGAAAAATTATAAATAGTTCTGATCGACAGAGGCTAAAAAAGGTTGTGGACGGTCTAGAAGTACCAAAAGAAATGGCAGTTATAATTCGTACAGCTGGTAGTAAAAGAACTAAAGTAGAAATTAAGAGGGATTATCAAAACTTGTTTGTAATTTGGGAGGAGATTAAAAATAAAACTTTAGAATCTAATGCCCCAGATTTAATTTATGAAGAAGGATCTATAGTTAAAAAAGCTGTAAGAGATATGTATAATAGTGATGTTGAAGAAGTCTTGGTAGAGGGAGAAAAGGCTTATAAAATAGCTAAGGAGTACATGAAAGCATTAATGCCAAGTCACACAAAGAAAGTTCAACAGTACACAAATAAAAATTTACCCCTATTTCAAAAATATAAAATCGACACACAATTATCAGAAATTTTCAAACCAACTGTTACTCTAAAATCAGGTGGATATTTGGTTATAAATCACACAGAAGCTTTGGTAGCTATTGATGTAAATTCAGGTAAAGCAACCAGAGAAAGATCCATTGAAAACACTGCTTTGAATACCAACCTCGAAGCAGCTGAGGAGTTTGCTAAACAGGCTAAATTAAGAGATTTATCAGGTTTAATAGTTATAGATTTTATAGATATGGAAGAACAAAAAAATAGGAATAACGTAGAAAGAAAACTCAAAGATTCTCTAAAAAAAGATAGAGCAAGGATTCAAGTTGGAGAAATTAGCAATTTTGGCTTATTAGAACTATCAAGACAAAGATTAAGACCTTCAGTTTCTGAAATATCCTCTGAGTTATGTGACCAATGTGGAGGAATTGGTAGAATTCAGTCATTAGAAATAAGTGCTATGCAAGTCTTACGTGGAGCTGAGGAATATGCAATTTCTGAAAGCAAAAAAGAAATATTAATTAAAACAAGCTCTAATGTTGCTGTCTATATTTTAAACAACAAAATTGAGCAAATTAAGGAAATTGAAGAGAGACAAAACATAAAAATTACATTTTCTAATGATAATAATTTTATTCCACCAGATTTTTTAATTGAAGGAATTAAAGATGCAGAAAGTTCTTCAAATGAAAAAGAGAAGAAGAGACATTTAGATAAAAATCACAAAAAAAATAAAAATAACTCCAAAAGAAAAAACATTTCAATTGCTTCAATCTTAAATGATAAAGATGATGAGAAATTTGTTAAATCAAAATCTAAGATAAAATCTAATAATAAAAATATAGCAAAATCTAAAAAGATAAATTCTATAAGCAACCCATCTGTGGATTTGAAAATAAATAAAATAAAATCTGAGGAAAAAGAAAAAACAAAAGTTAGAAAATCAAAAACTAGATTAAAAAAATCATCTATTCCAATTGAAGTAGTTGATTTAAATAATGATAAAACAAATGACCAGCCAAAAAAAAAGGGATGGTGGAATAATTAAGTTTTCTCTTTATATATTTAAGTTTATATTAATTACAAAAGTTTTAATTTTTTTATCTTTTGAAACTATTGCAAAAACAAATAAAAGTTTTTACGTAATTCGAGATGCTGAAATAGAATTTTTCCTACAAAACTTAATAAATGATTTATTGGTAAATAAAAATTTAAAGATAAATTCTATTTTACCTAGACTAATTTTGGATGAAAACTATAACGCCTTTGTAGTAGGAGATAATAAAATCTATGTAAATACAGGTTTAATTCAAAATTCCACTTCTAAGGAAGAAATTCAAGGAGTTCTAGCTCACGAATTAGGTCATTTATTTTTGGGACATATACAAAGTAGAAAATTAAAAATTAGAAATAATAATAAGAAAATATTTGTAAGTACTATTGCTTTTTTAGGATTAGCTCTTGGAAAAGAACAGAATTTATCAGGCGTTTTGATTGCAACACAAGATTTAATGAAAAAAAACCAATCAAAATTTAGTAAACATCAAGAACTAGAAGCTGATATATATGCTATAAATTCATTAAATAATATGAATGTAAGTTTGTTAGGTATGCAAAACTTTCATGTCAAGGCAAAATCAAAACAAGAGATCTTGGGAAGTCCATATCAACAATATTATAGCACTCATCCAAGTTCGGAAGAAAGATTAAACTTAATTAAAAATTTTATTAGAGAAAATCCAACTAAACTCAGTACCAATTTAAATTTTAAAACATTTTCAATCAATTTAGAAACTTTGAAATTGAAAACTTTTGTATATCACAAAAATCTCAGTAAACTAGAATCTATCCAAGATTATGAAGAAACAAAACTTCAAAATTATTTGGAATTATCGAAACTTTATTTACGCGGTGATATAAAAAATTCAATTAGATTAGCTGAAGAATTAAAAAAAAGTGAACCTCAAAACCCATATAATTACTTATTAAGTGGGGATATAAATGTTCAATCAAATAAATTGGATAAGGCAATTTCTGAATATAAATATGCGATAAAATTAATTAATAAAAATACTTTAAATGCTCTTCCCAAGATATCCCTAGCAAAAGCGCTTATAAAAAAAGAAAATGAGTATAGCTTAGTTGAAGCTTTAAATATTTTGGAAGAAATAATGCCATATGAAAGTTCAACAACTTTCTTTTGGAGGCTTATTGCAGAGGCTTCAGGAAAATTAAAACTTAAATCAAAAGCATATATAGCATTAGCTGAAGAGCAAATCTTAAAAAAAAATATAAAAAAAGCTAAACAATTTGCTTTATTAGGTTTACAAGATAAAAAACTAGACTTTATTTATAAACTTAGAGCTGAAGATATACTTAATTTAAAATAATATGGTAAAGAAATGAGAAAAGTTTTAACATTTTTTATAATTATAATATTAACAATTATTCAAACTAAAAACAGTATCTCGCATGAAATTAACAAAAATCAGATTGATGAAATTATTAGAGAATTCATAATAAATAATCCTAATGTTTTAGAAAAGTCAATTCTAAATTACAAAGAGTCTAAAGCAAAAAAAAAATTTTTAAGTATATTAAATGAACTAAAAAAAGTTTCAAATCCTAAAATTCATCACAAAGATAAAAATTTAACAATATATGAATTTTTTGACTATAATTGTGGTTATTGCAAAACAATGATGAATAGACTTTTTGAAACTTATGAAAGAGATAAAAACTTTTCGATTGTATTTGTGGAACTTCCCATTTTGTCTCAATCTTCTTTTGATGCTTCTATAGCGGCGCTAGCAGCACATAACCAAAATAGATACATAGAATATCATATTGAATTAATGAAACATCAAGGTAATTTAAATAAAGGGACATTAATAATGATTGCCAAAAAACTAAATCTAGATTTAAAATTATTTCAAGATGATTTGTCTAATGATAGGTTAAGAGTAACGATTAATAAAAATAGAAAAATTGCACAAAAACTGAAATTAAGAGGTACACCTGCATTTATCATTGGTAATACAATTTATCCAGGAGCTTTAAAAAAGTCTGATCTCATGGAAGCAATAAAACTTGAGAGAATTAATTTAAAAAAATGACATATATCGTAATTAAATATATTCTTATAAATGGAGTTAAGATTTGAGCAAACTAATTTACATAATAAATGGTCCAAATTTAAATAAACTTGGTGAAAGAGAACCATCTAAATACGGTAGTCATTCTTTAGAGGACTTAAAAACCCTATGTAAAGAAAAAATAATAAAGCACGATTTAAAATTGGATTTCTTCCAGTCAAATAGTGAAAAAGATATTATAGATAAAATTCATGAAGCTCAACAAAAAGGTGACGCAATATTGATTAATGCAGCTGCTTTTACTCATACATCAATTGCGATAATGGATGCTTTATCAATATTTCAAGGACCAATAATTGAAATACATATAACTAATATTCATGCTAGAGAAGAGTTTAGACATAAATCTTTCATTTCTAATATTGCTTACGGAATAATTGCAGGTTTTGGTTTTAAATCTTATGAATTGGCTATAGATGCTATCGCAGAAAAACTTGAAAAAAATAAAGGTTAAAAATGAAGGATAATCATAGTAAAAATTTTAAGTTAATAAGTGAACTATCGGAGTTAATGACAAAAGAGAAAATATCATCATTAGTTTACGAAGTTTCTGGTTTAAAATTAAAAATAGATAAGAATGAAAGTAATCAATTTAAAATTGAAAATAAAAACACTGAACAAGAAGATAACCTTTTAAATGAGAGAAATAGTGGTGTTTTAGATAAGATAGAATACACCTCTGATCATCCAGGTTCTATAAAATCTCCAATGGTAGGAACAGCTTATGCATCTCCAGAGCCAGGCAAAAGCCCTTTTATTAGAATAGGCGATCAAGTTAATAAAGGTCAACCACTTGTAATCATTGAAGCTATGAAAGTAATGAATACTATTAACGCAGAAAAAAATGGGAAAGTTGTCTTTATTGGTTTTGAAGATGGTCAACCAGTTGAATTTGATCAATTATTAGTAATTATTGAATAAAATGTTTTCTAAAGTTTTAATTGCCAATAGAGGTGACATAGCGCTAAGAATATTAAGGTCTTGCAAAGAACTTGAAATTAAAACTGTTGCGATACATTCAACAGCTGACTCAGATGCTATGCATGTAAGATTGGCTGACGAAAGTGTTTGTATAGGACCACCTCACTCATCAAAATCATATTTAAATATTCCATCAATTATCACTGCAGCTCAGTTGGTTGGAGCGGATGCAATACACCCCGGTGTTGGTTTTTTATCTGAAAATGCGAATTTTGCTGAGATTGTAAATGCTCATAATATAACTTTTATTGGACCAAAAATCGAGCATCTGAAAGTCATGGGTGATAAAATTCAAGCAAAAATCATGGCTAATCAACTAGGGTTACCCCTTGTTCCAGGTTCAAAGTCTGTCATTTTATCGCTCGATGAAGCTAGATTCGAAGCTGATAAAATTGGTTATCCCATTTTGATTAAAGCATCCGCTGGTGGGGGCGGAAAAGGAATGAAAGTTGTAGATGATAAAAAAGATTTAGAAAATTCTTTCGTATCTGCAAAGAACGAATCTAGAGCAGCTTTTGGTAATGATGAGGTATACATAGAAAAATACTTATCTAATCCAAGACATATAGAGGTTCAAATTGTAGGTGATAAATATGGAAATGTTGTTCACCTGGGGGAGAGAGAATGTTCTATTCAGAGAAATCATCAAAAAATAATTGAAGAAGCTCCATCCCCTGTTCTATCTGAACAAGAAAAAGAAAATTTAGGAAATTTAGCTGTTTCAGCGGCAAAAAAAATGAAGTATGAAAATCTTGGTACTATTGAGTTTCTATATCAAGATGAAAAATTCTATTTCATAGAAATGAATACAAGATTGCAAGTTGAGCATCCAATAACTGAAGCAATTACTGGTTTAGATATAGTTAGAGAGCAAATAATGATTTCTTCGGGGAAGAAACTATCATTTAAACAGGAGAATATTAAATTTTTTGGCCACTCAATAGAATGTAGGATTAATGCAGAAGATCCAATGACTTTTGTACCATCCCCAGGAATTATTTCACAATTCCACCCACCAGGTGGGCTAGGTGTAAGAGTTGACTCAGGAATATACTCTGGTTACCAAATACCACCTTTCTATGATAGCTTAATAGCTAAATTAATTGTACATGGTGATGATAGACAACATTGTATCAGGAGACTAAAACAAGCATTAAAAGAAATGATTATAGAGCCAGTACCCACCACTTTAGAACTTCACAAACAAATTTTAGATAATGAAGACATGAATACAGCTAATTATGATATTAAATGGCTTGAAAATAATTTTTTAAGTAAATAGAGGAAGAAATAAGAAATATATCAGAAGACTTCTCATCAGAAATTATCATACAATTATATAAATCAGGAATTTTTCTGATGGCTAACAATCGATTTGACAAACAATTATACTTTGTTGAGCCAAAGAAAAGAGCATTGTTACCAATTGGCAATTTTAAGTATTCAAAATCTATAATTAGATTATGTAAAAAAAAGCCATTTGAAATTTCGCTGAACAAGTCATTTAAAGAAGTTATTTTTAATTGTGCAACAGTAAATAGAAAAGAAACTTGGATTAACGAATCAATAGAAAAAAAATTTTGTAAATTACACCGAGAAGGTTATGCACATTCAATTGAGTGCTGGAGTAATGATAAGTTGGTTGGAGGAATTTATGGAGTAGCTATAGGAAGTTGTTTTTTTGCAGAGTCAATGTTTAGTAAAGTTTCTAATGCAAGTAAATTTGCTTTAATTACATTAATTGCAAGATTATGGTATCTTAATTACAAAATATTAGATGTCCAATTTGTGAACAATCATTTAAAACAGTTTGGTGTTTTTGAAATATCAAAATATGTTTTTAAAGACAAAATAAAAAAATTAGTCGATAAAAAAAAAAACTTTACTCATTTGGGCAAAGATCCTTTTATAGTACTTCTAGATTTTTTACATGAAATAAGCGATAGATCATAAACAGGGTGTTCCATGGCGTTTAAAGCTGGACTGGAAGCGAACATCCAACCCTCAAACACATAATTTTTTTTATTTAAATTCAATTGCTTTTCTTTATTTTCATAAACAGATAGATATGCTATTGCCTCTGGAGTCTCTGTAGGTTTCGAAAAAACACATCTTTTTATCAAAATATTTAAAATACCAAAACTTTTTCTTTCACCAACATTAATTTTTAACGTTTTAATTCTTGCAGTTATTTTATCCAACCCTTGTATTAAAGCAAAATTACCATCAACCCATTTTCCGTGTGACTGATTGGTAAATAAAATTATAAATAAAAAATAAATTATTAAATTTCTTAACTTCATTATTTATTATTCGAAAAAATCATTTTTCCTAGAAGATCAGTGAAACTTACTGAAGAAGTTGTATCATATATTGTTTCGTTGTTTTGTAAAATTTTTTCAGAAACACCAGGAATTATTTCTACGTAACTTCCACCCAAAAGGTTTGATGAAGTAATTCTTGCGCTTGTATCTTCAGGTAAACTAATATTTTTTTCTAAACTCATCAAAACTTGTGCCTCATAAGTCTCTTTAGTCAATTTTAAATCTACTATTTTACCAATATCGATTCCAGAAATCTTGACATTATCACCAATTTTCAAACCAGCTACATTTTCGAATAAAGCTGAAATAATGATTTCATTTTCAGTGTTAATTTTAGCTGTATTAATACCAAAGATTACAAAAGAAACTGCAATTATTAAAACCAGAGCTCCCATTATCGTTTCAATAAAATTATATTTCATCAAATTAACCTTAATTATTTTGGCTTCCATGACTCATAGTCTGCATGAGTTGCTTCTCTTTTTCCAATCTTAGACAAACTTCCTTTTGGCTTTGAAGCAAAAATAGTACCTGTTAAGTTAGGAAGATGTTCTTTTTGCCAATCATATTGTTTTTTAATTTTTTTTGGGGGTTTTTTTTCAACTTGATGAAGCCAAGCATGCCACACTGGAGGTATTTTTGAAGCTTCAACCAGACCATTATATCTAACATATCTTTTTTTTCTTTTCCCATCATATGTTTTTGTATCCTCATAATATTTGTTACCATATTGGTCCTCACCTATTTTACGAGAAAATAACATTATTGTTAAGTCGTTCAGAAATTTCATATAACTAGTATTAAAACTTGTGTATTAATCTTAATAGAATTTTATAATTACTTGGCACTATTATACAAGTTGAATCTAATTTTTATTCCATTTTTTTAGATAATTTTAAAAAAAATAAATTTTTTTTAAAAAAATTAATTTAAATGCTTTACTATAGTATACTAAATAATGTATCTTTATCAATCATCATAACAACATGTAGTTGTTTTACTAGTTAAGATAAAATATTTAACTAGCATACATTATGAGTCAGCAAAGATTAGTGCTTGATTAATAAAATAGGAGTTTAAAAATGAAGTTTGAGAGATTTTTCACATTGGATGGATGCAGAGATTATGATGGAATTAAGTTTAAAACAACTTCCAGTGAAATAAAAAACCCTGATGGAACTGTAGTTTTCAGTGCTCCTAATATTGAAGTACCATCAAATTATTCACAAGTGGCTGCAGATGTTATAGCACAAAAATATTTTAGGAAAGCTGGCGTACCAAAGTTTTTAAAAAAAGTTAGTGAAAAAGGTATACCATCATGGCTATGGCGTTCTGAAGAAGATAAAGAAAAGTCTATGTCAATTGATAAGAATGATAGATATACTTCAGAAAATTCAGCCAAACAAGTCTTTGACAGATTGGCAGGAACCTGGACATATTGGGGATGGAAAGGTAATTATTTTTCTTCTGAACAAGATGCTAAAATATATTTTGATGAAATGAGATATATGCTGGCAACACAAATGGGTGCTCCTAACTCGCCTCAATGGTTTAATACTGGTCTTCATTGGGCCTATGGAATAGATGGTCCTAGCCAAGGTCATTACTATGTTGATTACAAAACTGAAAAATTAGTAAAATCATCATCTTCTTATATTCATCCTCAACCCCATGCTTGTTTTATACAATCTATAAAAGATGATTTAGTAAATGATGGCGGAATAATGGATTTGTGGGTAAGAGAAGCAAGACTTTTCAAGTACGGATCCGGTACAGGAACCAATTTTTCAAATCTTAGAGGTAATAATGAAGAACTATCAGGTGGAGGAAAATCTTCAGGAATGATGAGTTTTTTAAAAATTGGTGATAGAGCAGCGGGGGCTATTAAATCCGGAGGAACTACTCGAAGAGCTGCAAAAATGGTAACTGTTGATGTAGATCATCCTGATATTGAAGAATTCATTGATTGGAAAGTTGTTGAAGAACAGAAAGTTGCAGCATTAGTAGCAGGATCAAAATCAACAGCAAAACATCTAAACGCTGTAATGTTGGCCTGCAATTCAAACAAAGTAAATGATGATGATAGATTGAATTCAAAAATAAATCTAGAGTTAAAAAAAGCAATATTGGATGCAAGAGCAATAATGATCCCTGAAAATTACATACAAAGAGTTATTCAATTTGCGAGCCAAGGGTTTAAAGAAATTGAATTTAAAACATTTGATACTGATTGGGATAGTGAAGCGTATTTAACAGTGTCTGGTCAGAATTCAAATAACTCTATTCGTGTTACAAATGATTTTCTTAAAAAGGTTGAAAACTCTGAAGATTGGAGTCTTATCAGAAGAACTGATAACAAGATATATAAAACTTTAAAAGCAGATAAACTATGGGATAAAATCACTGAAGCAGCATGGTCTTGTGCTGACCCTGGTTTACAATACGATACCACTATTAATGAGTGGCATACTTGTCCAGCTGAAGAGAGAATAAATGCATCTAATCCTTGTTCTGAATACATGTTTATAGACGATACAGCATGTAATTTAGCTTCTTTAAATTTAATGCAGTTTAAAAATCAAAATCAAAAGTTCAATGTTGAAGGTTTTGAATATGCTTGTAGACTTTGGACTTTAACCTTAGAAATTTCAGTTATGATGGCTCAATTCCCATCAAAAGAAATTGCACAAAAATCTTTTGATTATAGAACCTTAGGTTTGGGTTATGCAAATATTGGGGGTTTATTAATGTCGTGGGGCATACCTTACGATAGTGAACAGGGTAGATCTGTTTGTGCTGCTGTCACAGCTATTATGACTGGAATAGCCTATGCTACTTCAGCAGAAATTGCAAAAGAACTTGGACCTTTTTCAAAATATAAATCAAACTCAAAATCAATGTTAAAGGTTATAAGAAATCATAAAAGAGCAGCAGAAGGCAAAAAAGAAAACTATGAAGATTTAACAATAAACCCTGTGCCTTTTGACAAAAATATTTGCCCTGAAAAAACCCTTTCTGAATCGGCTGTAAAATCTTGGAGCAAAGCTCTAAAACTAGGAGAAAAATATGGTTTTAGAAATGCTCAGACTACAGTAATTGCTCCTACTGGAACTATTGGATTAGTTATGGACTGTGATACAACTGGTGTAGAACCAGATTTTGCAATGGTTAAATTTAAAAAGCTAGCAGGGGGTGGCTATTTTAAAATAATTAATCATGTCGTTCCTCAGGCCCTTAAACAGTTAGGTTATAAAGATAATCAAATTGATGATATACAAAAATATGTTGTTGGTTCTGGAAGTCTAAAAAATTGTCAGTCAATTAGCCATAATGCACTTATGGATAAGGGCTTTAAAGATAAACAAATAAAGATGATTGAGGACTCATTAGAAAGTGCTTTTGATATAAAGTTTGTTTTTAATCAGTTTACCTTGGGAAAAGAGTTTTGCACTGAAGTTTTAAAAATAAGTGATGAAAAATTAAATGATTTTTCTTTTGATATGCTTGATTTTCTAGGTTTTTCTAAAGATGAAATTGATGCAGCAAACATCCATGTGTGTGGTTCAATGACATTAGAAGGGTCTCCACATATCAAGGAAGAACATTTAGCTGTATTTGATTGTGCAAACGTTTGTGGGAGAATAGGAAAAAGATTTTTGTCAGTGGAAAGTCATATTAGAATGATGGCTGCTGCTCAACCATTTATTTCTGGTGCAATTTCAAAAACAATAAATATGCCAAATGATTCTTCAATTGAGGATTGTAGTAAAGCATATATGTTATCATGGAAACTTTGTTTAAAAGCGAATGCTCTTTACAGGGATGGTTCAAAATTAAGTCAGCCTCTAAATTCTAGCTTATTAGATGACGAAGATTTAGAAAATGAATTGGATATTACAGAAAAAACAACAAAAGTAGTTGAAAAAATTGTTGAAAGAGTAATTCGAGCTGAAAGAGAAAAGTTACCACATAGAAGAAAAGGCTATACTCAAAAAGCAATAGTTGGAGGTCACAAAGTTTACTTAAGAACTGGTGAATATGAAAATGGTAAAATCGGAGAAATTTTTATTGATATGCATAAAGAAGGTGCCGCTTTTCGTTCTTTAATGAATAATTTTGCAATTGCAGTGTCAATTGGACTTCAATATGGTGTCCCATTAGAAGAGTTTGTTGAAGCTTTTACTTTCACTAGGTTTGAACCTCAAGGAATTGTCACAGGAAATGATACAATAAAAATGTCTACTTCTATTCTAGATTATATTTTTAGAGAATTAGCTATTTCCTATTTAGATAGACATGATCTAGGTCATGTAGAACTTAATAATATTGATACAAGTCCTACTGGCGTAGGACCAAGAGGGGATGAAAATACAGAGCGAGTAGCAAGTAGAGGATTTGTTAGACGAGAACTAAAAGTAGTTTCAGGAGGTGCTGCAAATAGTAATATTTCAATCTTGCAAACAAAAAGTTCATTGAGCACTGAAAGTTCAGAAAATAATGTAACTGATAAAAATTATAAAGATTATCAAGAAAATGTAATTGTCAAAAATAATTCTAAAATTTCAAAAGAAATTGAGGCAAAAATTAAAGGTTATGAGGGTGAAGCATGCGGTGAATGTGGTAATTTTACGCTTGTAAGAAATGGAACATGCATGAAATGTAATACTTGTGGCGCTACCTCTGGTTGTTCTTAAGAGAGGGGATATAAATGTCTTATAATGTAGAAGAAAATTTAAAGAAATATGGTATTGAACTTGAAAGTCCTAGTACACCAGCGGCAAACTATATTCCATACACAATTGTAGGAAATTTAGTTTTTATTTCAGGACAACTCCCATTTAAAAATGGTTCTTTACCTATAACTGGAATAGTTGGTGAAACAGTTAGTGTTGAAGATGGGATTAAAATGGCAGAGTTATGTGCTTTAAATCTTTTAAGTCAATTAAAACAAGCATGCGGTAATGATTTAAATATAGTTACAAAAGTTGTTAAACTAGGGGGTTTTGTAGCTTCATCAAAAAACTTTGGAGACCAACCAAAAATTATAAATGGTGCGTCAGATATAATGGTAAAAGTTTTTGGTGAAAAAGGCAAACACTCTAGATTTGCTGTAGGTGTCTCCTCTCTTCCTAAAAACGTTCCTGTGGAAGTTGAAGGTATTTTCGAAATTAAAATATAGTTTTAATTTTTCGTTAAAATGAAAATAGAAGTCATTTCGAATATTTCAGAAATTAATGAGAAACAATGGAATAATATTAATGCAGATGATTATCCGTTTACTAGTCACGAATTTTTATATTCTCTAGAAGAGTCTAAATCCGTATCAATTGAAACAGGGTGGCAACCGAAACATATAATTGTAAAAAATTGTAAAGAAAATATTATAGGTGCATTGCCAAATTACCTTAAAAATCATTCATATGGTGAATATGTATTTGACCATAGCTGGGCTGATGCATATGAAAGGTCTGGAGGAACTTATTATCCTAAATTAATTTCAGCAATACCATTCACACCTGTAAATGGACCGAGATTCCTATATGAATTAGATAAAAAAAAACAAGTAGTCAATTCAATTTGTGAAGTAATTGAGAATTTAGTTAAAAAAAATAACCTAAGTACTTCTCATATAAATTTTTTATCTGATGATTGTAATAAAATCCTCAAAGAACGAGGATGGTTAGAAAGAAAAGGTATTCAATTTCACTGGGAAAATAAAAATTATAAAGATTTCAATAATTTTTTAGATGAATTAAAAAGCCAAAAAAGAAAAATGATAAAAAAAGAAAGAAGATCTTTTAAAGAATCTAATATTTCTATAATTAGGTTAGTGGGTGATGAAATAAATAGTTCAATTTGGGATAGTTTCTATACGTTTTATTTAAATACAGTAAATAAGAAATGGGGTGGCGTTTATTTAAATAGAACTTTTTTTGATTTGATTTCAAAAAAAATTTCTTCGAAAATTTTATTAATTTTAGCTAAAAAAGATGATAAAGTTATTGCAGCTGCTCTAAATTTTATCAGCAAAGATAGATTGTTTGGAAGAAATTGGGGATCAATTGTAAATGTACCTTTTTTACATTTTGAACTTTGTTATTATCAAGCAATTGAATTTGCTATTGAGAATAAAATTAAATTGGTTGAAGCAGGGGCTCAAGGACCTCATAAAATTAAAAGAGGTTACTTAGCAAAACCTACGTTAAGTTATCACTTTATTCCTAATTTATCATTTAAAATTGCTGTTGAAAAATTTGTAAATTATGAGACAAGTGAAATTTCAAAACAAATTGATTACATAAACATTGAACAAAATCCATTTAACAATAAATATTAGAAATTCTGACTTAAGCAGTTAATTTTCGTATAATTATTAATGAGTTTATTGTATATAATTTTTTTTGATGAAATATATTTCATTGGTATATAAGTAAACTGTTTAAAAAAACTAACTAGACGTTTTAACAGTTGCAACTTTCTTATTTTCATTATTTTTGTTATTAGACTCTATCTTAATTTTTAATTTATTTTTAACTAAATCAATAAAAGCTATGCCTCCATCTTTCAAAGAACCAAACAATAGCTCCTCAGCTAAATCTTTTTTAATATTTTCTTGTATCAACCTACCCAGTGGTCTTGCACCATAGATTTTATCATATCCTTCTTCAGCAAGCCAATCGCGAGCACTATCGCTTAACACGATGGATACACCCTTATCAGAAAGTTGGACTTCTAGTTGCATGATAAATTTATCTACAACCATTCTTATTACATTAATGGATAAGTAATCAAAAGGAATGATAGAATCTAACCTATTTCTAAATTCTGGGCTGAAAAGTTTTTCTACAGCCTCTGTATCAGCTCCTACTTTTGTATCATTTAAAAAACCTATAGCCGATTTTGATAACTCGCTTGCGCCTGCATTCGTAGTCATAATCAAAATAACATTTCTAAAATCTATAGATTTTCCATTATTGTCAGTCAATTTACCATGATCCATTACTTGTAATAATAAATTAAATAAATCAGGATGTGCTTTTTCTATCTCATCTAATAGCAGAACTGAATGCGGATTTTGGTCAACTGCATCAGTTAAAATTCCACCTTGATCAAAGCCAACGTAACCTGGGGGTGCGCCAATTAATCTTGAAACAGTATGTCTTTCCATGTACTCTGACATATCAAACCTAATTAACTTTATTCCATAAGATTCCGATAATTGCCTTGCAACTTCTGTTTTACCAACTCCTGTTGGACCCGAAAAAAGGTAACAACCTATAGGTTTTTCACCTTCTCTTAAACCTGCTCTTGAAAGCTTTATGTTTGAAACTAAAGCGGATATTGCTTTGTTTTGACCGTAAACCATTCTTTTGAGATCATTTTCTAGATTTGAAAGTGCTTTTTTATCGTCTTTAGAAACATTTCTAGCTGGAATTCTAGCTATTAGAGCAACTGTTTCTTCAATTTCAATTTTACCAATTGATTTTTTTCTTTTTGTTTTAGGTTTTAGCATTTGTGCTGCAGCAGTTTCATCAATTACATCTATTGCTTTATCGGGTAACTTTCTATCGTTAATATATCTACTCGATAGCTCAACTGCTATTTTAATTGCTTCGTTAGTAAACTTTATTTTATGATGTTCTTCATATCTTCCCTTCAATCCCATCAAAATTTTTATTGAGTCGTCAACTGATGGTTCTTTAACATCTATTTTTTGAAACCTTCGAACAAGTGCCCTGTCTTTATCAAAATAACCTCTATATTCTTTATAGGTTGTTGAACCAATACACTTTAAACCACCGTTTTGAAGAACGGGTTTTAATAGATTAGAAGCATCCATAGCTCCTCCACTAGTGGCTCCTGCACCTATTACAGTATGAATTTCATCAATGAACAAAATAGCATTTTCATTTTTTTCTATTTCTTTCATGACTGCTTTAAGTCTTTCTTCAAAATCACCTCTATATCTAGTACCTGCTAGAAGGGCTCCCATATCAAGTGCATAAATTTCTGATTTGAGCAAAATTTCTGGAACTTCACCTTTCACTATTTTATCTGCAAGACCTTCTGCTATAGCTGTTTTACCAACACCTGGGTCTCCAACCAGTAAGGGATTATTTTTAGTTCTTCTACATAACACTTGAATTGTTCTATTTAATTCTGACTGTCTTCCAATTACTGGATCAATTTTTCCTGATGCAGCTTTTTCATTCAGATTTACTGCAAACTTTTTAAGTGCCTTTTGTGTTTTAGAATCACTTTCAAGTTCGTCTTCGTTCATATTTTCAGATATTTTTTTATAATTTGGATCCTTTGCCAATCCATGACTCATAAAGCTAACTGCATCTAATCTTTTCATATCCTGCTTTTGAAGAAGGTAGGTTGCGTAACAATCCCTTTCAGAAAACATTGCAACCAAAACATTTGCACCAGTGGCTTCATCCCTTCCTGATGATTGGGTATGTATTACAGCTCTTTGAACAACTCTTTGAAATCCAGAAGTTGGTTGAGTATCAACATCTTGGTTTGAACTTACGATAGATTTTAAATCTTCATCCAAGTATTTATTTATGTCTTCTTTAAGCAAATTTGTGTCTACACTGCAGGCTTTAAGAACTTCAAGAGCATCTTGATCTTCAATTAATGAAAATAATAGATGTTCAAGAGTTGCAAATTCATGTTTTTTTTCAGTAGCTACTGACATAGCACGTCTTAGTGTTTCTTCTAAAGATCTTGATAACATAAGTTATTCCTTTTCCAACTGCAACTGAAGTGGGTGTTCATATTTTCTTGCATAATTTGTGACTTGTACGGCTTTAGTTTCAGCTATTTCATATGTATAAATACCACACATCCCTATACCTTTTTGATGAACATGTAACATGATTTGTGTTGCTTCCTCTCTTTTTTTATTGAAATACTTTTCTAATACTTCAATAACAAATTCCATTGGGGTATAATCATCGTTTAACATTAAAACTTTATATAATGATGGTTTTTTTGTTTTAGGTTTTTTTTCAGTTAATAAACCAGTGTTAAAATCATCATTAAATTTTCTATCATCAGTCATTTATCAAAAATTCACTTCTAAAAATTTATCTATTAATTAAGTTATACCAATATATTTAATATTTACAAACTGATCTATCAAGGAAAATAGAAATAAATACTAAATCTGGTGTAAATTTAAATATTTATATCAATATAAAGTATTTTTTTTATTTTTAATCTGTTAATATAAGTTATTTGTGTTAAGAATTAATATTGATATTCAGTTTAAATTAATTTTATTATTTTAAAATGCCTTTGCAGTTAATTAACTTGTTTTTAAATAAATCTTTTACCAATCTGAATTTAAAGAAATTACTTTTATTATTTTTTTTAAGCATTTTTTTTATTTTTCAAAATTATCTTGCTGATGCTAAATATGCATCAATAATTATGAACGAAAATACAGGCAAGATATATTATCAAAAAAATGCTAGCACAATGAATTATCCTGCGTCACTTACAAAAATAATGACGTTATATATGATTTTTGATTCACTAAAATCAAAGAAAATAACAATGAAAACTAAATTCAAGGTTTCAAAAAATGCTGCAATTAAACCTCCATCAAAACTGGGTCTTCATCCAGGTTCCACTATATCTGTCAGAAATGCAATATTAGCATTGATTACTAAATCTGCTAATGATGTTGCATCTGTTGTGGCTGAAAATCTTGGCAAAACAGAAAAGAGATTTGCAAAAAAAATGACAGCAATGGCAAAAAAAATTGGAATGAAACGTACGGTTTTCAGAAATGCGTCAGGCTTGCCTAACAAAGGCCAATTATCAACTGCTAGAGATATGGCTAAACTTGCTATACTTATAAGAAAAAATTTTCCTGAATATTTTCATTTTTTTAAGAGGAAAACTTTTACTTATAATAATATCGAATATCGTAATCATAATAATTTACTAGGGTCTTATGATGGTACAGATGGTATTAAAACTGGTTATACCAATGCTTCAGGTTTTAATTTAGTTGCTTCAGTTGAAAGAAATGGCCAAAGAATTATAGGCGTCGTTTTTGGTGGTAAAACTGCAAGAACAAGAGATCGTCATATGATTCATTTGCTAAATAAATATTTTCTTACCAAAGCAAATCAACCTTTAGTTCGAACAGCAAAATCTTATGAATTACCAACTAACAGACCAAAAATTATAGTTGAAAAAAGAACTATCAGTTCCCAAAAAAATAATTTTGTTAATCAAAAGTCATCTGTCACTGAAGACTGGTTTATTCAAATAGGAGCCTTTAGTAATAAGCTTAATGCACATAAAGCCGCAAGAAAAGCAAGAAATGCAGCGCCTGAACAACTTGGAAATCTTCCAGCTTCTCTGAGAAGAATACCTTTTGTAACAGAAAAAAATTCAAAAAAATCTCTTTGGCGAGTTAGATTTGTTGAGCTTGCTGAAAATCAGGCAAGATCTGTTTGTGCTGAACTATGGGCGTCTGGTCTTGGCTGTATCCCTCTTCCCTCTAAATAAAAAACATGTTTTCAATTCACTTTAGGCAATTCTTGCCAATTAGTTGTAAAAGACTTTGATTTGTAATAGTCAAGTGGACCTGATATTTTTTTATTTTTCAAATTTATTTTTATTCCTTGAGAACCATAAAAAATTGTACCTGCACCCATTCTATAATTAATATTATCTAGTATTTTCATAAATTTATTTGATTTTTTTTGGCTAAGTAGACTTTGACTAAACAAGTTACCTTGTATAAATTTTTCTCCGGGCATTGTAGGAAATTTTAAACTTAATTCTTTATTATTTATTGTAAAATTTATTAGTGTTACACCAATTTTTTTATAATTATGTTTAACACGATATATACCTTGTAAAACTTCAAATCCTCTTTTAATCATTAAACTAGTATCATTAGTTGGCTCATCAAATATCGTTATTCCTTTATTGCTATATTGAAGATCTTTTTTTCTATATCTATTGGTATTGATAAAAACACATAATCCACTACATAATCCTTTTTGAAAACGAAGCTTTTCAGCAGCTCTGAATATGTAATTAGCTAATGCTTTTTTGAGGTTGGGTAAATCGTCAACTGTATTTTCAAACGATCTTGATACAGTTATAGACTTTTTTACATTATCGTTCTCTAAATATAAATTAGGGTAACCTCGTAACTCGTATACTATTCTTTCTCCTACCACAGAAAGACAATTTCTTATATGACGAGGATTTGCACGTTGTAATTGTAAAGCTGTGTATATACCAACTTTTTTTAATCTGTTACCACACCCTTTAGAAATACCCCATATATCTTCAACATTAAAATCATTTAATATTTTAGTAAGTTGATCTGAAACGGTTATTTGATATATACCATTATCAGAATACTTTTTTGCTATTTTGTTAGCAAGTTTTGCTAAAGTTTTAGTTGGTCCTAATCCTATGGAAACAGGAATACCAGTCCATTGATATACCTTTTTTCTCATATTAACCATTTTTTGATAAATAATACTATTATCAAAACCTTGTAAGTTAAGAAATGCTTCATCAATGGAATATACCTCAACATCTGGAACAAAATAATTAAATGAATTCATAACTCGGGAAGACATATCGCCATAAAGTGTATAATTTGATGAATAAACAATTACGTTATTTTTTTTAATAATCTCCTTATATAAATGTAATGGTGCACCCATAGGTATGTTTAGAGCTTTCGCTTCATTAGATCTCGCTATAATACAACCATTATTATTCGATAAAACAACAATTGGTTTATAACTTAAACTAGGATTAAAAACTCTCTCACAAGATACATAAAAATTATTACAATCAACTAAAGCGTACAATTGAATAACCTAATTAATAGAGAGAATGAATAGCTGTAACCACAACTCCCCATATTTCTATACTCATGCTTTCTGTAATTTCTATGGGCTTAAAGTTTTTATTCTCTGGCATTAAAATTAATTTTCCAGAACGTTTGTACAGTCTTTTCACCGTCATCTGACCATCAACAACTGCTATAACAATTTTACCGTGTGAAGGTTTCAAACTCCTATCAACTATTAATATATCATTATCGTTGATACCAGCATTTATCATTGAGTCTCCACTAACACGAACAAAAAAAGTGGCTGCAGGATGTTTTATTAAATAACTATTTAAATCTAAACTTTTTTCTAAATGATCATCTGCAGGCGATGGAAAACCAGCAGATATTTTACAACTATATAACGGTAATTTAATTGATGACTGGTTATCAATAGAAGAAAATTTTAGTAATTTAATTTCATTGTAAGGTAAGTAATGACCGTTTGAAATCAGTAATTCTTTTGTTCGTTGTATATTATTCATGTATTTAAATCCTTTTGTTCTTGTTTTGTTCTTTATTTATACATAAAAAGAAGTTAAATGGAAATATTTTTTAAAATTTCTATTCAATACTCAAAAGTAGAATTATAATTTTTTATGCTTTTCTAATAAAGACTCTAAATCATGATTTACTTGTTCATCAAAACCAAAACGAGATGAAAAAAATGCTAATCCCATCAATCCAAAGCCAAGCAATAATGATACTATTATGCAAATAGAAATAGCCACAATACCATTGGTACTAATATTGATAAAATCCATGTTAAACCATAGTTTCAGAGAAAAAATTATCGTTATTAATAATATTAAGAAAAAACTAAGAATTATTATTTTTTTTTTCATACCAAATACCAAGTATATTACAAGCTAGTATGAATAGGTAATTCTTGTTTAACAAGTTCTTCCCAATACGCTATACCAATAGGAATAATATCATCATTAAAATCATATTTTGAATTATGAAGCATATAACCTCTTTTTCCTTTGCCAGCACCAAGCCAGGCATAACATCCTGATTTTTTTTCTAACATATAAGCAAAGTCTTCAGCTCCCATAGACGGTGCAAGATTAGTTTTAACAAATTTTTTACCAACTACATTTTGGGCTACAATTACGGCTTTTTCACTTTCATTCAAGTGATTGACTGTAACAGGATACCCATGTATTATCTCTATTTCAGCATGACAACCGTAAGCGGCAGCAGTCATTTTACAAATTTCTAAAAACTGTTTATGAACTGATTTTCTTACGTTTGGGTTTATAGTACGAATAGTACCAATAAATTCAGATTTTTCAGGTATAATATTAAATCCTGTTCCTGAATTAATCTGAGTAACAGAAACTACTACAGAGTCTAATGGATTTTGTTTCCTTGAAACTATTTGTTGCAATGATTGAATAGTAGCAGAAGTAGCTAAAATAGAATCTGATGACGACTGTGGAATGGCAGCATGACCACCTTTTCCTTTTATTATTACATTAAACTTATCAAAAGATGCCATTACCGAACCTTTGTGTATAGCAAATTCACCTACCTCTAAACCAGGCCAATTATGTAATCCCCAGACACTTTCCATAGAAAATTTATCAAACAATCCATCTTTAATCATAGACAAACCACCAGCACCACCCTCTTCAGCAGGTTGAAAAATAAAATATACAGTTCCATTAAACTTTTTATGTTCAGACAAAATTCTAGCCGCACCTAGTAACATAGCTACATGACCATCATGACCACATGCATGCATTTTTCCATCATATTTTGATTTATAAGTAATTTCATTTTCTTCTTGTATAGGAAGAGCATCCATATCAGCTCTTAGCCCAATAGCACGATTACCCCCACCTTGATCTCCTTTTAACACGCCAACAACACCTGTACCTCCAAAACCTCTATGAACCTCGATACCAAAAGATTTTAGTTTTTGACTTATAAAATCAGATGTCCATGCCTCTTCATAACCTAATTCTGGATTATTATGAAGTTGGTGTCTCCAATCAGTAACATTGCTTAATATATTTTTTATATTTGATGATATTTTCATTGTTAAAAGTTATGTAAGAGTATACTCATTTAAATATGTTAATTTCAGCTTAATACAATAGACAAAAAATATAAAATGAAAAATCCTGAAACCACATTTCATAAGATATTATTTATTTTTATTCCATTTTCAATTGGTTATTTTTTATCATATTTGTATAGATCTACAAATGCGGTACTAGCGCCTTATTTAAACGAAGATCTTGGTATAAACGCTGAACAATTGGGCTTAATAACTTCAGTCTACTTTCTTACTTTTGCTTTGTTCCAATTACCTCTTGGAATTTTATTAGATAAATATGGAGCAAGAAAAGTTCAAACAGTATTATTTATAATTGCTTCAATTGGGGCTACAACTTTTGCATTAGGTAACGATGTTTTCCAATTAACGGTTGGTCGCGGTTTAATTGGATTAGGAGTTTCTGGAGCTTTGATGGGCGCTTTTAAAGCTATTTCAGTCTGGTTTCCCAAGGAAAAATTAAGTTTATTAATTGCAGTTTATTTGGGATTTGGTGCTATGGGAGCCGTTGTTGCTTCAACTCCTCTTGAGTTAGCATTAAATATTACAAGTTGGAGGGTAATTTATTTGTCTTTAGCAGTAATAACTTTATTGGTTAGTCTTTTGATCTTTTTTGTTGTTCCAGAAAAAAATATCTCTGATGAACAAGTTGATAAAGAGGAAATTTTAAAAGTTCTAAAAGAAATATATTTAAGTTATGCCTTTTGGAGAATATGTCCAATTGCATCAATAGTAGGAGGAACTTCAATGTCCATTCAAGGTTTATGGGCTGGTCCCTGGTTGACAGACGTTGGAGGATTTAATCAAATGGAAACAGCAAATATTTTGTTTATTTTTACAATATGCATGGCAATAGGAATTGTCATGATGGGTATAATATCTGATTATGTCAGAAAATTTAAAATATCACCTATTGGTGTTATGGGATTTTTTATGTTTCTATTAATTATCCCTTTTGCTATAATAACATCAGGATCAATGCCAAAAGCTATTTGGCCTTGGGTAATGTTTAGTTTAACTTCGTTTTGTGGCACATTAGGTTATGCTGGACTGAGCGCACATTTTCCACTTAACTATGCTGGTAGAGTTTCAACTGCAGTTAATCTTATAACATTTTTGGTAGCATTTTTCTCACAATATGCGATTGGAAACATTCTACAATTTTTAGACCCTGGCAAAACTTCAGGATATTCAATAGATTCTTATCAAATAGCCTTTGGGGTGTTTTTATTTTTAATTATCCTTTTATATGTAATCTTTGTTTTGATGAGTATTTTAGAGAGAAAAAGAACTAAGGATAATATCTGTTAGCCTCCCATAATTTTAATTTTTTTGATGGTTTTAGGATGAACCTATCGTGTAATCTAAATTCACCATCTTGCCAAAATTCAAACTCAATAGGCGACAAAGCAAAGCCTCCCCAGTGATCTGGTCTTGGAATATCGTTATCAAATTTATTTTCAAAGTCTTTTACTCTATTTATCAGGGTCTTACGACTATCAAGTGGTCTTGACTGCATAGATGCCCAAGCACCAACTCTACTACCCTTTGAACGCTTTGAAAAATATAAGTCAGAAATTTCTTTATCAACCTTAGTAATTTGACCAACCATTCTTACTTGTCTATTTAATGATTTCCAATAAAAACAAATAGCCCCTTTACCTGTTTGAAAAATTTCATCTGATTTTCTACTTTCATAGTTTGTGTAGAAAACAAAACTACCATCAATTATATCCTTTAACAAAACTGTTCTAACAGATGGCATGCCATCTTTAGATACAGTTGCTAGTTGCATGGCATTTGGATCTCTTAATTCTTTTTTTTTTGCTTCATCAAACCAAGTCTCGAATAGTTGAATAGGATCCAAAAGTTTATCTAATTCCATTTTAATACCTCTTATGCACAAATTTTCGCCATAATCTTTATTTATCTATTTAGATATAATTTTTATACAGGAATTTTAAAGATGAAAAAAATTATTTTAGTAATTACAACTATATTAGTTTTTCCGTTTAATTTACATGGTAAAACTATCAATACTCAAATCACAGGATTTGTTCATTCAGTAGAAGTTTTGAAAAAATTTATTACTAAACAGGTTCCGAAAAGAGAAAAAGTTTGTGAAATTAAACAGGTACCTGTGACTGAGGGCAGTCAAAAGTTTGGAGCAGATAATTTAATTGGTGCACTAATTGGTGGAGCAATTGGAAATCAACTTGGTAAAGGTGGAGGCAAACAAGGATCAACAGCAATTGGTGCACTGATCGGGTCGGAAATGGTTAGAAAAGACAAAGTTGCAAGAGCAAACAATAATTCATTTGTTGAAAAAGAAATTTGTAGGCTTCAAAGAATAGTTCATACTGAAACTATAGAACAAATTTATGGTTACAAGTTGTCAATTGAAATTGATGGAAATTTAATAACCATGCAAAGTAATAGATCTTATAATCCAGGAGATACAATTTCAATAAGAAAACAAATTTCATATTCAATTTTTCAATGAAACTTAAATACAACAAACTTTTCTAAGATAATTTTAACTATTAAAATGTTGAATTATCTATTATAAAAAAAATATTGTTTTAATTATTAAAAGAAAAGAGATAATTGATATGTCTGGTCTAATGGATAAAAAATGCGGTTTAGTAATGGGTGTTGCTAATGATAAATCAATTGCTTGGGGTATAGCCAAAGCAATTGCTGATCAAGGAGGTAAAATTGCTTTTACTTACCAAGGTGAGGCTCTAAAAAAAAGGGTTACCCCATTAGCTAATTCAATTAACTCAGATATCATATTAGAATGTGATGTTTTAAATGATAAGGATATTGATAATACATTTGAAAAATTAAGTAAAAAATGGCCTAGAATTGATTTTTTAGTTCATGCAATTGCATTTTCCGATAAAGAAGAATTAAAAGGAAGTTATATTGATACATCCAGAAGTAATTTTAAAAAAACTATGGATGTTTCAGTATATTCATTTACAGCAATTGCTCAAAGGGCAGCTTCAATGATGAACGCTGGTGGTTCAATGCTTACTCTAACCTATTATGGTTCTGAAAAAGTTATGCCTCATTATAATGTAATGGGATTAGCAAAATCAGCCCTTGAGTCTTCTGTTAGATACCTAGCAGCAGATTTAGGAGAAAATAATATAAGAGTTAACAGCTTATCTGCTGGACCTATTAAAACTCTAGCTGCAAGTGGTATAGGTGACTTTAGATATATTCTAAAATGGAACGAATTTAATTCTCCACTTAGAAGAAATGTTACATTAGATGATGTTGGTGGAAGTGCAGTTTATCTACTTTCAAATTTATCAAGTGGCGTTTCAGGTGAAAATCATCATGTTGATTGTGGATACCATGTTGTAGGAATGAAAGCAATTGACGCTCCAGATATGAGTCCTGAAAAAATTAATAAATAATTAAAGGAATAAATTAATGGCTAGCAATTCTTTTGGTAATATTTTTAGATTTACTAGTTTTGGGGAGAGCCACGGGAAAGTTATTGGATGTGTGGTTGACGGTGTACCTCCAAATATTTCATTGAGCGAAAAAGATATTCAAAAATTTCTTGATAGAAGAAAGCCTGGTCAGTCAAAATTTGTAAGCCAAAGAAAAGAGAGCGATAAGGTTGAAATACTATCTGGAGTATTTGAAAACAAAACCACAGGTCACCCTATTGCATTAAATATTGTAAACGAAGATCATAGAAGTAAAGATTATTCTGAAATTGCTAAAAAATTTAGACCTGGTCATGCAGATATAACTTACTATGAAAAGTATAAGATCAGAGATTACCGAGGTGGAGGTAGATCCAGTGCCAGAGAAACTGCTGTAAGAGTTGCGGCAGGAGCTATTGCTAGTAAAGTTTTAAATTTTAAATTGAAAAATAAAATTAAAATTAGAGCAAGTGTTATACAAATTGGCCCTCACAAAATTAATAGAGAAAACTTTAATTGGGACGAAGTTGAAAAAAATCCCTTTTTTTGTGCAGATCCTCAAGCTGCTAATAAATGGTCTAAATGGTTAGATGAAATAAGAAAAAAGGGAAACAGTGCTGGGGCTATAATTGAAATAATAGCTGATAAAATACCAAAAGGACTTGGAAGTCCAATATATCAAAAATTAGATAGTCAAATAGCTGATGGATTGATGTCTATAAATGCTGTTAAAGGTGTAGAAATTGGTTCTGGCTTTGAATCAACCTCTATGTTAGGCAGTCAAAGCAATGATGAAATATTTCCAAGTGAGGATGGTAACTATTTTTATAAGACAAATCATGCAGGTGGTGTGCTTGGAGGCATATCAACAGGTCAACCACTAATTGCTCGCTTCGTTGTAAAACCCACGAGTTCAATCCTGATTGAGAGAAACTCTATAGATATTAACAATAATGCTATAAAAATAAGAACCAAAGGAAGGCATGACCCATGTGTTGGTATAAGAGCTGTACCAATTGCTGAGGCAATGATTGCAATTGTTCTAGCTGATCAATTAATGATGCATGAAGCTCAAGTTGGCAACCTAAAGTAAAAATGTTTATTATTTCACTTTTTTAATGCGCAAATTAAGAACTCTTTATTACCTTTTGAGCCTAGAATCGGACTTTCTATTACTCCACATACTTTAAAGTTAATTTCCTTAGTAAACCAATTTTTAATGTCATTTACAACAAGATCATGATGTTCTGGATTTTTTACAATACCGCCTTTACCTACAAGATTTCTTCCAATTTCAAATTGAGGTTTTATTAGTGCTACTAAGTGGCCTGAACGTTTCAAAAATTTTAAGCTAGCTGGTAGAATCTTTTTCAATGAGATAAAAGAAGCGTCACAAACTATAATATCTAAAGTATCATTTATAATTTTTTCATCAATATATCTCGCATTAGTTTTTTCAAAAACAAAGACTTTTTCATTTGTACGAATTTTCCAATCAAGTTGTCCATAACCAACATCAATACAATAAATTTTTTTTGCACCATGCTTCAACAAAACATCTGAGAATCCCCCTGACCCACATCCAATATCTAATGCCTTGACATTGTCACAAATCAAAGAAAAATATTTTATAGCCTTGTCAAGTTTATAACCTCCTCTTGATACCCAAGTACCATCTTTTTTATTTTTAATTTGTAAATTACTATCGATTGGCAGGATAAAGCCTGGTTTATCAATTATTTTTGTATTTAAAAACACGTTGCCTGATAGAATTAAAGCTACAGCATCTTTTCTGTTTTTAACAATTTTTTTTGAAACAAGTATTTTATCAATACGATCTTTTTGAGTCACTGAAACTATTTTGTTTTTTATATTTTGGAACTATTTTTAATATTGAAATTATATTTTTTAATTCTTTTAAAATTCCCTCATCATCTAAATTTGCCTCATTTAATTGATTATCTTGGCTACCATGATCTTGAAACTTGTCAGGCAAAGTTAGGCATTTAACAAACGTAGATTTTTGACCTAAAAAATTATTTTTAGATAAATAACTTAGACAATGTGAGGAAAAACCTCCTTGAGCACCTTCTTCGACAATTAATAAAGCCTGATGATTAAGAAATAAATTTTCTAACATTTCATAATCTATAGGTTTCACAAATCTAGCATCAGCAATGGTCATACTATATCCATCATTATCTAAAAACTCACATGATTGCAGTACAGATTTCAACATTGTACCAACTGATAACACAGCAATTTGATTACCTTTTTTAAGAATTTTACCTTTTCCAATTTTTAACTTTTCTAATTTTTCTTCAATTTTTAAACCAACAGCTTCACCCCTTGGATACCTGCAAAAAATAGGTCCATCGTTATACTTAGAAGCAGTAAAAACCATTTTTGATAATTCATTTTCGTTACTTGGGGCCATAATGACTACATTTGGCAAGCAAGATAGGTAAGCTAAATCAAAAGAACCTGCATGAGTTGCTCCATCAGCCCCGACTAATCCTGCTCTATCTAACATAAACCTCACTGGGAGTTTTTGAATTACAACATCGTGTATCACTTGATCATATGCCCTCTGTAAAAAAGTCGAATATATCGCTACAAAAGGTTTGAAACCCTCAACAGCTAGCCCAGCTGCAAAAGTGACGGCATGTTGCTCTGCAATGCCAACATCATAAAACCTATCATAAAATCTTTTTTTAAAATTATTTAGTCCAGTTCCAGATGGCATTGCAGCAGTGATGGCAATTATTTTTTCATCATTTTCTGCAATATCACAAAGTGTATCAGAAAAAACTGATGTATAGGTTGGTACGTTAGAGTTTGATTTAACCGAATCTCCACTAACTAAATTAAACTTAGACACAGCATGATATTTCTCTTCTGATACTTTTGAAAAGGGATGTCCTTTCCCTTTTTCTGTAACAACATGAAGTAAAACAGGACCCTCTATTGGTCCATCCTTTAAATTTTCTAAAATTTTAACCATAGACTTTACATCATGTCCATCAACAGGACCCAAATAAAACATTCCCATTTGACTAAAAATTGTACTTTCACCCTTGTTTAACAAATTTCTAGCTAAATCTTCTGCTTTTTTTGCAGTTTTGCTCAGTTCTTCAGGAAAAAACTCCATCATTTGTTTGGCTGTTTCACGAACAGTATTAAAAGGTCTACTTGAGACTACATTGGAGAGATAATTACTCAAAGCACCTACAGCTGGCGCAATAGACATATCATTATCATTTAAAATTATAATCATATTTGTATTTATATTACCTGCATTATTCATAGCCTCATACGCCATACCAGCACTCATCGCCCCATCACCAATTACTGCAATAACATTAAATTTTTTTCTAAGCTTATCTCTTGCAACTGCAATACCTAAAGCCGAAGAAATAGAAGTAGATGAATGTCCTGCTCCAAAATGATCAAATTTTGACTCTGTTCTTTTTAAAAATCCAGAAAGACCATTTTTTTTTCTCAAAGTTTGCATCTTTTTACGTCTACCAGTCAAAATTTTGTGTGGATAGGCTTGATGACCTACATCCCAAATCAATTTGTCTTCTGGAGTATTAAAAACATAGTGCAACGCAATTGTTAATTCGATAACACCAAGACCAGCTCCCAAATGTCCACCAGTTTTGGATACTACATCAATTAATTCACTTCTAAGTTCATCTGATAATTTTTCTAATTCTTCAATTGTTAATTTTTTTAACTCACTTGGTGAGTTTACTAAATCTAGAATTTTTTTTTCTAATTTTTGCTTATTTTCTTTCATAACTGTATTCACATTCTTTACATATCACGTTCTATAGAATATTTAGCAAGTAATACAAGATTTTTTGCATTATTACCAAAAATTTTTACAGATTCTATTGCTTTATCAACCATGATTTCAGATTTTTTTCTCGCTTCGTTTTCGCCGAGTAAATTTACAAAATTTGGGGTTTTGTTACTTAAATCTTTTCCTACAGGTTTTCCTATTTTTTCTTTTGAACCTCTCAGGTCTAGTAAGTCATCAGCTATTTGAAAAGCCAAACCTAAATTATTTGCATAATTGATAAGAGCTTTTTTCTGATCATCATATCCTTTTCCAATTAAAAAACCAAAAATAACACAACATTTTAACAAGCAACCAGTTTTTTTTTCTTGAATCCAAGAAATATCATTTGTCCGTATTTTTAAATTTTGTAAATCTATATCAGCCTGCTGACCTGCGGCCATACCTGACATACCTATTCCTCTAGCTAAATTTAAAATCATTTCAGACCTGACTTCAGCACTTTTAATATTATTCGGATTAGATATTAATTCAAAAGCCCAACTTTGCAAAGCATCTCCAGCTAATATTGCAGTTGCTTCATCAAACATTATATGATTTGCTTTTTTACCTCTTCTAAAATCTGAGTTATCCATTGAAGGCAAGTCATCATGTATTAAAGAATATGTATGAATTGATTCCACTGCTGACGCAGCTACTAACAACTGCTTTAACTTATTATCGTCAATATTAAACCCATTTTCTTTTGATATCATTTTGCCTGTTTCGAAAACTAAGTATCCTCTTAGCTTTTTTCCTGAGCTAACAAGAGAATATTTTATAGATTTTAATAAGTTCGAATGAAGTCCAGTTTCTTTAGGTAAATTTGTTCTAAAAAAATCATCGATAATTTTGCTATTTAATTTTAAAGCATCCTCAAGTTGCTTCATTTTTTTTCATTCATCAATTTTTTCTAATTTAATAGAAAAATCATCCTTATTTTTTTCAGCATGAATTTTTTCTACTTTTAACTTAGCTTCTTGTAACCTTTTTTCGCATTGATTTTTTAGTTCTGTTCCTCTTTCATAAGCTTTTATTGCGTCTTCCAAAGAGATTTCACCTCTTTCTAGAGATTCAACTATAGACTCCAGTTCATCAAGTGCCTCTTCAAATGTAAGGTTTTTGTTCACAAAATACTTTTAAATTAATTTAAATTCATACGATAGGTTTAATCATATAAATCTGTCAACTAATATATCTCTTCTAATGATTTTCTTATTTTACTAAACATCTCTTTTTCAAAAGCTGAATGCGACCCGTCTTCAACTATGTAAATTTTACTGCTTTCCCAAACAATCGAAAGTTTTAATGCATTAAAAGGTGGGCATATAACATCATGCCTACCTTGAATTATAATACTAGGAATATTTTCAATATTTTTAATATTTTCTATGATAAAATTATCTTTTATGAAACAGTTGTTAATAAAGTAGTGACTTTCAATTTTGGCTATAGCAAGAGAATCGTAACTTGAATTACTTCTATCTTCATATTTTAATGTAGAGCAAGAAATTTCATACTGACTCCATTTTGCAGCTACCTTGTAGGCTTTTTCTTTATTTTTAGAGTGAAGCATTTTATGATACCAGCCTAAAATATTATTTCTCTCAGATATTGGTACATCGTTAATGAATTTATAATATGATTCTGGAAAAAATTTTTCCATCCCATATAAAAACCAATTTATTTCATCCAAAGTTCCTAGAAAAATACCTCTCAACACAAATCCTAAACAATGTTGTGGAAAATTTATGCCATATAAAATGGCCAGTGTACTCCCCCAAGATCCTCCAAAAATTAACCATTTTTCAATTTTTAAAAGTATTCTTATTTTTTCAATATCATTTAATAAATCTTTCGTGGTATTTTTTGTGGTTTCAGAATAAGGTTTGCTTTTTCCTGAACCCCTTTGATCAATAAAAATAACTCTGTGTATTTTTTCATCAAAAAACTTTCTTTGAAATGTTGAACACCCTGCTCCTGGTCCACCATGAAGAAACAAAATTGGTTTTCCATCTGGATTACCATATTGTTCATAGTAAATCTCATGGACATCATCAACTCTGATGTAACCAAAATCATAAACAAAGTTTTTAGAAATCATTGTAATTAGAGTAAACTTTTAAAAGTTCTAAGCTGCTTGTTCAGAGCTTTCATCTATAATTTTTTCTAGCTTTCCTATAGCTGTATTTTTATCTAAATCTTCTACAGCAGCAAATTCGCTTGCAAGCCTCTCTAAAGCGGCCTGGTACATTTGCCGTTCAGAATAAGATTGTTCACCTTGATCTTCTTTCTTGTATAAATCTCTTACTACTTCAGCAATCATAACTAAACTTCCCGAATTTATTTTTGTTTCATACTCTTGAGCTCTTCTTGACCACATTGTTTTTTTAGTCCTCGCTTTACTTTGTAAAGTAGAGATAGCCTCATCCATTTGTGCTCTGCTCGATAAAGTTCTTAAGCCTGAAATTTTTGCTTTATCTAGAGGAACTCTTAAAGTCATTCTTTCTTGTTCAAATCTTATAACCAAAAGTTCTAAATCTATATTTTCTACTTTACGACTTTCAGTTCCTAATATTTTACCAACACCATGACTAGGATAAACCACATAGTCGCCTACAATAAAATTTATATCTTTATCATTTTCTTTACTCAATTTACACACCTATATAAGAAACAAGGCAACACAAGGGAGCCAAAAAATTTAATCGTTATTTAAAAAAAAATTTTACACTTTATCGTTATTCGTAAGCTTATTATCACATTTGACAGATAAAATCTAGTTTGAAACATGATTTTATTAATTTAAATTCATCTAATAAAAAATTTATTATATTTATCCTTCACTTCTGCAAAATCATCTGCATCTTCTGGAGCGTCTTTTTTTTCAGTTATATTTGGCCAAACTTCAGACATTTCTCTATTTAAAGTAAGCCATGATTCTGCGCCTTCATCCGTGTCAGCTTGTATAGCGTCAACAGGACATTCTGGTTCACAAACACCACAATCAATACATTCATCAGGGTGAATTACAAGCATATTCTCACCTTCATAAAAGCAATCAACTGGACAGACTTCAACACAGTCAGTGTATTTACATTTAATACAATTTTCATTTACAATATATGTCATAAGTGTCTCATGGACAAAGAGCCTCGATGATTTTATATATAACACTTTTTTAATTAGTTTCTACCCATTAATTTATCAATTTTACGACGATCCATTTTTGTTGGTCGGCCAGTTATTCTATAGACAAAAGGACTTAATTTTTCTTTTGTTTTGAAAATTAAATTTTCTTTTGGAGTTAAGTCTTTATAAAATAATTTAGACTCATCAAATGAACCTCTTCTTTTTGGAAAATCTAATATCTTAATTATCCTAATATGATTGTTTTTATCTATGCTAATTTTCTCACCAATTACAACTTTCTTATGTCCTTTATAAATTAATGAACCATTAATTCTAACTTTACCACTAATAACCGATTTATTAGCCAGACTTCTGCTTTTAAAAATCCGGATAAAAAATAAAAGTCTATCTAATCTCATCTAAATAATTTTTCATTTAAATTTTAATTTCTTTAGTATCTCAAATGGTGATTTAGATGATGAAAATTCATTTTTTAAATTTTTTTTACTTTTTTTAATTTTTTTTACTTTTTGAGTATTGTCTTTATTTTTGAGATTTCTCTTTTTGTCAAAAAATGGTATTAATATGCTATTATCTTTTTCTGACTTGATATTTTTTACAATTTGAAAATTTAGTGAAATAAGAATTTCTTTCATTTGTTCTTTGTTTGCACCAGCTATTGACAACATTTCCTCTTTAATTTGAAAACATCCCTTTTTGGACTCCTGTCTAATTAAAACATTCACTCTTTCAGCTATATCAACTCTCAAAGCAAATGTCTTATAGGGTAGATATCCAATAAAATAATAATAGTTTGATGATATTGTACTATCCATAATACAACCTACTCTTCCTGTTTCAGGAGGACCTTGAATAGGGTATGCGTTATTATAAACTGACCACAAAATTGATCTTAGTTTGATAGAAGCTGGCTTCAATAACTTTGGCAAGTAAATCATTTCAGTTCCTATTCTTAAACCTAATTTTGCTAAAATTAATTTTTCGTCTGGATTAAGAGTAACTAAAGAAAAAGGAATTTTCTTGACTGAAGTACTTCCAAGTTCTTCATAAACATTAAAAGCTATAGCTTTTACTTTTGAAGTGATTTTAAGATTTAAGTTTTCTAATATTTCGTTTAAACGCAATTCTTTTAACTTAATAACATCTTCTAAAACTTCACAAATCTTCTTTCTTAATGAAATTGAACACTTATCCCTAACTCTATTTTTTTGATCAAGTGACAACATTTCTAAATCGTTTAACAAAATTTTAGGACTATAAATGTCAATCCCCTTGGACATCCTTCCAATTATACTTTCCATCCAAAATACATTTCCTTTATTATCTAGTTTTATAGATTCAATGGATGATTGCAGAAATTCATTTACACGTTTATCTATTTCTTTTGGTAAAGCTTTTCTAGCAGCAGATAAAATTTTGGTAGCATGATCTGAATCATTTATTCCTATAACAAAATCAAACCCTTTTAAATAACCAACTTCTTGTCCCTCTACTAAAACCTTCCCATCAAATTTGACTTGTGCTTCCAAAAATTTATTCTCGTTAAGTTTTTTTGCTAAAATTACAATTTTCTTATCAACAAACCTTTTCGTTAGTCTATCATGTAATTCATCTGAAAGTTTGTCTTCAATAATCTTAGTTTCATTTTGCCAAAACTCAAAGTCATTAATCCAATTATTTTTGTTAGTTATATAAGTCCATGTTCTTATATTAGCAATCCTATTTATCAATGTTTCTATTTCTCCATCAATTCTGTTTAAACCAATTATCTGACTTTTCATCCAGTCATTATCTATTTTGCCTTCAATAAGGTAATTAAACAAAGTTTCAAGTAAATTAAAATGCCTATCCGAGTAGATATTGCCAAAATCTGGTATTTGACAAATATCCCACAAAAGAGAAATTAGAAATTTATTATATTGATTTTTTTTTACAACGCTTAACTTTGACATATTTGTAAGAGAGATTAAATCTAAGGCATTACCTTTTCTTTTCAAAAACTTTGAAGAAGATGGTATTTCCAACGATTTAATTAATGCCTTAATAGAAGAAAAATCTAATTTGGAGTTTCTCCAACATATATTTAGTAATGAGGGAAATTCATGTTTTTCAACCATTTCAACTAATTTTTTATCTAACATTAACTCATCATCGATAACACCAAACGTACCATTTTTGCTAGACCTTCCTGCCCTACCTGCTATCTGAGCAATTTCATTAGGAGATAAACTTCTATAAATATTACCATCAAACTTAAAATTAGATGCAAAAGCCACATGATCTATATCTAAGTTTAAACCCATGCCAATTGCGTCAGTTGCTATCAAAAAATCAACTTGACCATTTTGATATAAGTCTACTTGAGAATTTCTTGTTCTTGGGGATAAAGAACCCATTACAACAGCAGCTCCACCTTTTTGAGTTCTTACTAACTCAGCGATTCTATAAATCTCAGAAATTGAAAATGTTACAACAGCAGAACGTGGTTTAAGTCTTGTGATTTTTTTTGTACCTGAATAAGTCAAGGTAGATAATCTAGGTCTAATTTCAATTTTACATCTTGGTAGAAGTGATTGAATAAGAAATTTTATTGACTCAGAACCTAGAAAAATTGTTTCTTCTGTACCTCTAGCATTTAGCAACCTATCTGTAAAAACATGTCCTCTTTCTTGATCGCCAGCTAATTGAATTTCATCAACAGATAAAAAAGACACGCTCTTTTCAATCGGCATGGCTTCAACAGTACAACAATAATATTTTGCAGTTGGTGGAATAATTTTTTCTTCACCAGTTATTAAAGCCACTGAATTTTTACCAAGTATTTTTACTGCTTTATCATAATTTTCTCTAGCAAGAAGCCTGAGTGGGAAGCCAATCATACCTGTTTTATGCGCAATCATTCTTTCCATCGCATAATGTGTCTTACCTGTATTGGTAGGTCCTAATACAGCTCTTAAAATAGTCTCTTTAAACAAATTTTTTGACATTATTTTTTATTAATATTTTGTAATAAGCCCATACTTTAGTATAAAATAAATTTATTTAAATTCACAAAAATTTTTAATTAAACTTTAAAGAAATATTTATGACAAAAAAGAGAAAAATAGTTATTACTGGTTCAAGTAAAGGAATTGGAAAATCAATTGCTTACAAGTTTGCAGAAAATAATTGTGATATTTTTATTATTTCATCAAATAAAGAAAATTTAAAAAAAGTAGCTTTAGGTATAGAAAAAAAAACTAAGACAACTGTTAAATATTGTGCAGCCAATTTGAAAACAAAAGAAGGTTGTAATTTAGTGATTAATGAAGTTAAAGAACAATTTGATAGTTTTGATACATTGATTTTCTGTGCGGGTGATACTAAAAGTGGTGATTTTTTAACGCAACCAATTGAAGATTTTTATGATGGTTTTGCACTAAAATTCTATAGTGTAGTAAGATTATCAAAAGGTTTATGGAATATTTTAAAAAGAAAAAAAGGATGGCTCTTAACTATCAATGGTGGTATGGCCCATACACCAGATCCAAATTTCATGGTAGGTGGTTCCGTTAATGCAGCATTACAAAATTTTACAAAAGCATTGTCTAAAAAAGGTATATTAGATGGAGTTAACGTTAATTCAATAAACCCAGGTATGACCTCAACAGACAGATTAATATCTATAATAAAAGGAAATGCAAAGAGAGAAAAAATTAGTTTTGCAAAAGCTAAGAAAAATGCACTTGAATCATTAAATCTTAAGAGGTTTTCAACACCCGAAGAAATTGCGGAAGTAGCTTTTTTTATTTGTCAAACTAAAGTAAGACATCTTAATGGTACCGAAATAAACTTAGATGGTGGTAAAAAACCAACGATATAAGGCAAAGGAATTATTATGAAAAAAGCTGCATCAATATTTATAAAAACATTAATTAACCATAATGTTGATAGGTTTTTTTGTGTTCCTGGGGAGTCATACTTGCCCGTGATGGATGAATTGATTTCATCAAAAGATATTGATGTTGTAAGTTGTAGACATGAAGGCGGGGCAGGTTTTATGGCTTTGGCAGATGCAAAATGTACAGGTAAAGCAGGAATAGCATTTGTTAGCAGAGGACCTGGAGCTACAAATGTCTCTATAGCTGTTCACTCTGCCCATCAGGGAGGGATTCCAATGATCATATTTATTGGTCAAGTAAATAGAAAAAGTATTGGGAAAATGCACCTACAAGAAATAGATTTTACAAAAATGTTTTCTGATATATCAAAACATGTTGAACAGATTATAAACCCTGAAGAAATAGCAAATGTGACGGCTAAAGCTTTTAAAATTGCTGAAAGTGGAACTCCAGGGCCAGTTGTAATTTCAATTCCATCAGATGTATTAGATTCTAAAGTATTATGTTCACCTCAAAAAAGAGCTGAGAAAATCATTGCTAAAAGTGATATAATAGATATCAGGCAAGTGGCTAACGAAATATTGATTGCAAAAAAACCAATATTAGTTGTTGGTGGTCATCTTCAATTTTTAGATTATTCAAAATCACAAATTAAAAAAATCGCTTCTAAGTTTTTATTACCTGTATTATGTACTTATGAACATCAAGATCTAATTGATAATGACAGTGTTCATTATGCTGGTGAATTAGGTTTAAGACCACCCGAACCAGTAAAAAAAAATGCTACAGAAGCTGATTTAGTTTTGTGCATTGGGCATAGATTAAATGGCATTCCAAATTTAGGATATACTTTTCCGTCTAAGAAACAAAAATTTATTCATGTTTTACCTGATGGTAAAGATTTAGAAAATATCTTCAAAACAGATCTTGGAATCATCTCGGATGGTAATGATTTCATGGAAAAATTACTCAAAGTTAAAATAAAAATAGTAGAAAAAAATAGAAATAAATGGATTAAAACTTGTAATGATAGATACAAGAATAATAAATCTACTCAAAAACCTAGAAGTGCAAATGATGGTATGGATTTCGCTCACTTGATTGACAAACTTGGAACGTTGGCACCAAAAAATTCTATTATAACTAACGATGCAGGAAATTTTACAAGTTGGATGCACCACAGATTTCCTTTCAAGTCTTCTATGAAACTATTAGGCTCTGAGATAGGTGCCATGGGAATGGGAATACCTGCCGGCATTGCCGCCTCAATAAGGTATCCTAACAGAATGGTTTTTTCATTAGTTGGAGACGGTGGTGCACTAATGACAGGATCTGAATTAGCTACTGCAGTAGCAAAAAAAGCTAAATTAAAAATAATTGTGGCAAATAATAATCATTATGGAACCATTAGATATCATCAAGAAGTGCATTATCCTAACAGAAACCACTATGCCACAAACCTTGTAAATCCAGACTTTAAAAATTATGCAGAAAGTTTTGGAGTTAAAGGTTTTAAAATTGAAACAATTGATGAAATTGAAAATGTTTTAAAACAAGCGATTAATGAAAAGGGACCTGTATTAATTGAATTTAATATGAGTTTAGAACTCAATACTAGCACCACAACGTTAAGTGAACTGCAATAAAAAAATTGTACTTAAATAAATTTATTTATTTAATACCTTATACACTTCTGTATGATCGGCCTCTTGCCCAAGAAAACTCAGTGAAGAATTTAAATAACTTAAAACGTTTTTTGAAAGCGGTGATTCCTTAGTTAGATTCTCAATCAATCCGTTTGCTATTGACACATCTTTGACCATTAAATTAAGAGAAAATCCAGAATTAAATTTTTGTGAAATGACAAATTTATCTAATTTAACTTCTGTAGAATTATTCTTCCCTGTTGAACTATTAATGATTCTTAAAAAACTTACTTCATCAATACCAACTTTTCTAGCAGCATTAAGCGCCTCTAAACTAGCTATTAACCCCGCGGCAGAAACATAATTATTTAATGATTTCATTGCATGACCAGATCCCAAAGGTCCAGTCATTTCTACTTTTCCCATGACTTGCAGAATTTTTATAACTTTTTTAATTTCATGTAAATCACCACCAACCATGATCATTAACTCTCCAGTTATTGCTTTTGCCACACCACCCGATACTGGAGCATCTATTAAAGTTAAGTTTTTCTTATTTAGTCTTTTACCCAAAACCATAGTATCTTCCGGATTACTAGACGACATATCAATCATAATAGATTTCGTATTTGATTTAATTAATTCTTCAGCAGTTTTTGATACCTCTTTACCATCTGGTAACATAAAAATAACTACATCTTTATCTGATAAATCATTTACATTTCTGACATTAATGATACCACTATCTTCTAATTCTTTCTTTCTAATATCAAAGCCAAAAACTTTGTAACCAGCCTTTACTAACAGAGGTGCCATAACTGAACCCATTGCTCCTAGCCCTATAAAACCTATATTTTCCATTTATTCTCCTTACGTTCAATCAACAAATATAACACCACTTCGTATTAATTTATTTATTTCATTACTTTTTAGTCCTAAATTTTTAAGAGTTTTTATTGAGTCTCCTCCCAATTTAGGTGCAGGTTTTGTTTTTATTTTAAGATCCTTATTATCAAAAATAATAGGCAACTTTGTAAACATTAATTTTCCCTCAGAAGGGTGTTCCATTTTCCTAAAAAAGTTAGTTTTTTTTAGATGTTTATCTTTAAAAAGTTCATCTGGATAATTCAATTTCATCGATGGTATATCCCCTTTTCTAAGTTTTCTAATCCAATTTTTTGTCGTATCAGAAACTAATTCTAAACTTAAGATTTTATATAACTCATCAACATTTTCGTTTCTACTTTTTAAACTAGAAAACTTTCTTTTCTTTAAAATTCTCTCTTTACCTATAATCTTTAAAAATCTTAACCATTGATCATCATTATATGGAAGTACGGCTATATAACCATCTTTTGTCTTATAAGGTTTTCTGTTTGGTGAAGATTGCCTTGGGTAAATTGGTGGTCCTTTTGGCGGTATGAAATTATAACCATAAAGATGTTCAACTAATGTAAAATCAACCATAGTCTCATACATGGGAACTTCAATCTCATAACCTTTTTGGGTCTTTTCTCTCTCAAACAAAGCTGAAACTATACTTAACCCTAGCATTAAACCTGTGGCTTTATCTGCTGTCGCACCAGACGTATATGATGGTTCTTTAGAGTATGCAGATTGATAACTTGCCATACCACTACAGGCCTGAATAGTATCGTCAAATGCTGGTAAATCTGAATAAGGACCTTGACTAGAAAAACCAACAGCCACAGCAGTAATTATTTTCTTATTATATTTTAAAAAGTTTTTGTGAGTGAAACCTAGACGTTTTAAAGCTGGCTTTCTTATATTTGAAACAAAAATATCAGAATCAGCAATTAATTTGTATATTATTTTTTTTCCTTCGTCTTTTTTGAGATCTATTGAAATACTTCTTTTGTTTCTATTTAGATTTAAAAAAACAGCTCCCATACCTTTATTTACTGATGGACCAATATATCGTGTATTATCACCTTCTAATGTTTCAACCTTTATCACTTCTGCTCCTAAATCTGCAAGAATTCTTGTGCAATATGGCACCATTAATATTGAAGAAACATCAATAATTTTAATACCACTTAGG
>QCNN01000009.1 GCA_003213175.1 SAR116 cluster bacterium AG-426-B08
TTTTTATTATTTTCTATTAAATCATCAGATTTATTTTGTTTTTCTTCTAAAATATCATCTTTAGCATTTTTTAGACCCGCAGGCTTTTGAACATTATCCGGAAGCTTATATTTTATAGAGTCCTTTAGTGTTACAAATGAATTTTTTGGGCCAGGCACAGATCCTTTAACAAAAATCAAATCTTGTTCATCATCTATATTAACTACTGTAAGGTTTTGTATTGTTTTTTGGACATTACCATATTGACCAGCCATTTTTTTTCCCTTCCAGACTTTACCTGGATCTTGGCTATTTCCTGTCGAACCATGAGATCTATGACTTATTGAAACACCGTGAGATGCTCTCAAACCAGCAAAATTGTGTCTTTTCATTGCACCAGAGAAACCTTTTCCTATTGATATACCTGTAACATCTATTTTTTGACCAATAATAAAATGTGAAGCAGCAAATGTATCACCTTCTTTCAGAATCATGTTTTCTGACACAATAAATTCTTTTAATATTTTTTTTGGCTCGATTTTTGACTTTGAGAAATGTCCTTTTAAAGACCCCGTAACATTTTTCATTTTTTTATTGCCCGCACCAACCTGAACAGCAGTGTAACCATTTTTTTCGTTAGATAAAACAGCTGTGACCTGAACGTTTTCAAGTTTTAGTACTGTAACAGGTATATCTATACCATCATTAGAAAAGGTTCTAGTCATACCAATTTTTTTTGCAATAATACCACTTCTCATTATCATGAACCTACAGTTTAATCTCTACATCAACACCTGATGCCAAATCTAACTTCATAAGAGCATCTACCGTTTGAGGAGTTGGTTCTAAAATATCCAAGAGTCTTTTATGAGTTCTTATCTCAAATTGTTCTCTACTTTTTTTATCAACATGGGGACTTTTTAGCACTGTAAACCTTTTTAAAGACGTAGGAAGAGGTATAGGCCCACGTACTTGAGCACCAGTTCTACGTGCAGTGTTAACAATTTCTGTCGTAGATTGGTCAAGTATCCTATGGTCAAAGGCCTTTAACCTTATTCTAATATTCTGATTTTCCATAAAAAGACTTTCTTAAAATTTAAGACTCAATACTTGCAACAACCCCTGCACCTACAGTTCGACCACCTTCTCTAATAGCAAATCTCAATCCTTCATCCATTGCTATTGGTGATATTAACTCCACCGTCATGGCAATATTGTCACCCGGCATTACCATCTCTGTTCCAGATGGTAACTCCACTGAACCTGTTACATCTGTTGTTCTAAAGTAAAATTGTGGACGATAATTACTAAAAAATGGTGTGTGTCGCCCTCCTTCTTCTTTAGTTAATACATAAGCCTCAGCTTTAAACTTTTTAAACGGCTTAATTGATCCAGGTGCAGCTAACACCTGACCTCTCTCCACTTCTTCCCTTTTTGTACCTCTTAAAAGAACACCAACATTATCTCCAGCTTCTCCCTGATCCAATAATTTACGGAACATTTCAACACCAGTACATGTGGTTTTTGTAGTATCTTTTAAACCAACAATCTCTATTTCTTCTCCTACCTTAACCACACCTCTTTCAATTCTTCCTGTAACAACAGTTCCTCTACCAGAAATTGAAAAAACATCTTCAATAGGCATTAAAAAAGGCTGATCTTTAGGTCTTTCTGGTTGTGGTATATATTTATCAACTTCTTCCATAAGAGATGTGATTGACTTTATACCGATCTCTTCATCACGACCTTCTAAAGCAGCTAAAGCACTACCCTTGATAATAGGTATATCATCTCCAGGAAATTCATAACTAGTTAGTAATTCACGTATCTCCAACTCAACTAATTCAAGAAGCTCTGCATCATCAACTTGGTCAACTTTATTTAAATAAACAACCAAAGCTGGCACCCCAACTTGACGGGCTAATAATATATGCTCTCTTGTCTGAGGCATAGGACCATCGGCAGCATTAACAACTAGTATCGCACCATCCATTTGTGCTGCTCCAGTAATCATGTTTTTAACATAATCAGCATGACCTGGGCAATCGACATGCGCATAGTGCCTATTTTCAGTTTCATATTCAACGTGCGCTGTTGAAATTGTAATGCCCCTTTCTCTTTCTTCAGGAGCTTTATCTATCTGATCATAAGCAGAAAATTCAGCACGACCAGCATCTGCCATAACTTTTGTAATAGCAGCAGTAAGTGTTGTTTTCCCGTGATCAACATGTCCAATTGTACCAATGTTTACATGGGGTTTGCTGCGATCAAATTTCTCTTTAGACATCTTTAAAACCTTTCAATCTATTAAGTTTACGCTAATTTAGCCTTTACCTCTTCGGCAACAGCTTGTGGAACTTGTTCATAATGATCAAAAATCATTGTAAATTGAGCTCTACCCTGACTCATTGACCTTAAATTATTTACGTATCCAAACATATTTGCAAGTGGAACCATAGCATCAATTACTCTTGCATTGGCCCTGCTATCCATACCACCAACTTGTCCTCTTCTACTATTTAAATCACCGATAATATCACCCATATATTCTTCAGGTGTAACTACTTCTACTTTCATTATTGGCTCTAATAGAGCTGGGGATGCTTTAGCCATACCCTCTCTAAAAGCAGATCTGGCAGCAATTTCAAAAGCTAAAACAGAAGAGTCTACATCATGACTTGCGCCATCGATTAAATCTACCTTAAAATCTATACATGGGAAACCAGCTACAACTCCGTTATCTTTTGCAGCCTTAAGTCCTTTTTCAACTCCAGGAATATATTCAGTTGGTACAGCACCACCACGAATAGAGTTTATAAATTCATAATCTTTTCCTTGGTTAGGAGAAAAAATTAATTTTACTCTTGCAAATTGTCCTGCACCACCTGATTGTTTCTTGTGAGTATAATCAACTTCAACTTCTTTAGTAATAGTTTCTCTGTATGCTACTTGAGGTGCACCTATGTTAGCCTCAACTTTGAATTCTCTTTTTAATCTATCAATTAAAATGTCTAAATGAAGCTCACCCATACCTTTCATAATAGTTTGTCCAGACTCTATGTCTGTTGATACTTGAAAAGATGGATCTTCAGCTGCAAGTCTTTGTAATCCAGCAGACATTTTTTCTTGGTCATTTTTTGATTTTGGCTCAACAGCAATTTCTATGACTGGGTTAGGAAAAGTCATGGTTTCAAGAATAACAGGTTTTTCCAAATCACAAAGTGTATCTCCAGTTGTGGTGTCTTTCATACCTGCTAAAGCTACAATATCGCCAGCAAAAGCTTCATTTATCTCTTCACGATTGTTAGAATGCATCATCATCATTCTACCAACTCTTTCTTTTTTATTTTTGGTGGAATTTGAAATACTATCACCTTTTTTGATTGATCCAGAATAAATTCTCATAAATGTAAGAGATCCTACAAATGGATCATTCATTATTTTAAAAGCTAAACCAGAAAAGGGATCTTGGTCACTCGCTTTTCTTTCAATGTTTCTAGTTTCATCTGGATCATTAGGAGCAAAACCTAAATATGGAGGAACATCTAATGGCCCGGGCAGGAAGTCAATCACGCTATTTAACATAGTTTGAACACCCTTATTTTTAAAAGCTGAACCACAAAGAACTGGAACAAAACTCATGTTGAGGGTACCTTTTCTAATAAGCTCTCTAAGAGAGTCAGCATCAGGCTCAGATCCATCTAAATATTTTTCCATCCACTCATCATCTTGTTCAACTGCAAGTTCTATTAGTTCAGATCTCATTTCCTGAGCCTTTGTAATGAGACTATCTCTAATATCCTTTAATTCCCATGTTGCACCAAGATCGTCTGAATCCCATATCCACTCTTTCATGGTTACAAGATCAATCAAACCTTCAAATTGATTTTCAGACCCAATAGGCAAATTAATAGGAATTGGTAATGCCCCAGTTCTATCTTTAACCATGTCCACGCATTTAAAAAAATCAGCTCCAATTTTGTCCATTTTATTGACAAAAACAATTCTAGGAACTTTATATCTATCAGCCTGCCTCCAAACTGTTTCAGTTTGTGGCTCGATACCAGCATTTGCATCTAAAACACAAATAGCGCCATCAAGCACAGCTAGGGATCTTTCGACTTCGATAGTAAAATCAACATGACCAGGCGTATCAATTATATTGAATCTAAACTTTGCCTCGTCAGCTGATGAACCATATTTTGGTTCATGATTTTCTCCATCTTCAGTTCTATACCAAAAACATGTTGTTGCGGCAGAAGTTATTGTGATGCCTCTTTCTTGCTCTTGTTCCATCCAATCCATGGTTGCATTTCCATCATGAACTTCACCAATTTTATGATTTTTGCCGGTGTAATACAAAATTCTTTCAGTAGTGGTGGTCTTACCAGCATCAATGTGCGCCATTATACCAAAATTTCTATATCGATTTAAACTATATTTTCTAGACATTACAATTCCTCAATCTTACCATCTATAATGAGCAAAAGCTTTATTGGCTTCAGCCATTTTATGGGTATCTTCTCTTTTCTTTACTGAATTACCTTTATTAGTTGATGCCTCAATCAACTCAGCACCTAATCTATCTACCATAGATTTTTCTGATCTATTTCTACTACTGTTTATTATCCATCTTATAGCAAGAGCCTGAGATCTTTCAGCCCTCACCTCAACTGGAACTTGATAAGTAGCACCTCCAACTCTTCTAGAACGAACTTCAATTTGTGGTTTTACATTTTTTAACGCATCGTGAAACAAATTTAGTGGATCAGATTTTGTTTTCTTCTCAATTAAATCCAAAGCTCCATATATAATTTTTTCTGCAGTCGATTTTTCACCATCCATCATCATACATGAGGTAAATTTGCTAATAATTTTATCGTTATACTTTGGGTCAGGCATAACAATTCTTTTAACTGCTTTTCTTCTACGCGACATAAGTTCCTCTATTTTGGTCGTTTAGTACCATATTTTGATCTTCGCTGTTTTCTGTCGGCAACACCCTGTGTATCTAAAGTACCTCTGATAATGTGGTATCTCACACCGGGTAAATCTTTTACTCTTCCACCTCTTATCATCACAACTGAATGTTCCTGCAAATTGTGACCTTCACCAGGTATATAAGAAGTTACTTCAAAACCATTTGTAAGCCTAATTCTAGCCACCTTCCTTAGAGCTGAATTAGGTTTTTTTGGAGTAGTTGTATATACTCTAGTGCAAACACCTCTTTTTTGAGGGCATGATTCCATTGCTGGAACTTTAGTTTTCTTAATTGGCTTTTTTCTGCCATGTCTAATTAGTTGGTTAATAGTAGGCATATCAATCCTTAATTAGTATAATAGATTTCTAATTTAGTGTCTGGAATTATCCACTACCTAAATTAAAATAATGCCGAAACATATACCTGAAATACTAAGAAATCAAGTAAAAACATTAAAAAAAAAAATTCTTTTAGAGTTCGTTTGATAAAGACGTATTCTCGTCTTCTTTAGCCGCTTCTTCTAAAAGTTCTTTATCCCTTTTATTAGCTATACCTCTGAATTTATTTACTACTGAACCCGTTCCAGCAGGAACCAATCTTCCAACTATAACATTTTCCTTTAAACCCGCTAAAGAATCAGTTTTACCTGATACAGCAGCCTCAGTCAAAACTCTTGTTGTTTCTTGAAATGATGCGGCTGAAATGAAGCTATCTGTCTGAAGGCTAGCTTTGGTTATACCTAATAAAATATGGTTTCCTTTAGCTGGTTTTTTATTTTCTGAAATAACTTTGTCATTTACTTGTTTAAATTCAGCCCTATTAACATGCTCTCCATTTAAAAAGGTCGTATCTCCATGGTCTGTTATTTCTATTTTTTGTAACATTTGCCTAACAATAACCTCGATGTGTTTATCATTAATTTTCACACCTTGTAATCTGTAAACATCTTGGACTTCCTTGACCAAGTAATTTGCAAGAGCTTCAATGCCTAATATGTTTAATATATCATGGGGAACTGGACTACCGTCTATTATTAAATCACCTTTTCTTATAAAGTCGCCTTCTTGAACAGCTAACAATTTTCCCTTTGGAACCATATATTCAACTGCTTCTATGTTTTCATCTTTAGGGTTTATTCTAATACGTCTTTTAGTTTTGTAATCTGTTCCAAATTCTATTATACCATCAATCTCAGCTATGACTGCAAAATCTTTTGGCTTTCTTGCTTCAAAAAGCTCAGCAACTCTTGGCAAACCACCAGTTATATCTCTGGTTTTAGTACTTTCTCTTGGAATTCTAGCTAAAACTGTTCCAGCTTTCACTTTACTTCCATTGTCAATCTGAAGAATAGCGTTAACAGACATAAAATATCTGGCTTCCAGACCATTATTTAAGTTGATAACATTTCCATCATCATCTCTAATGGTAATCCTTGGTCTTAAATCTGCTCCACCCTGTTGCTGCTTCCAATCTATAACTTCACGGTTAGCTATACCTGTAATGTCATCTACAACTTCCCTCATTGATATTCCATCAATTAAATCGACATAGTTAGCCGTACCCTTTTTTTCAGATATAATTGGAATCGTGTATGGATCCCATTCTACTAGAACTTCACCCCCTTTAACGTCATCACCCTCATTCTTAAGCAATTTAGCCCCATATTGAAGCCTGTACCTAGCTTTTTCACGACCTTGAACATCAAGTATCATCATTTCTGAAGACCTAGACATAACAACTTGACTTCCATCTTCAGTCTTAATTAAAGAAGCATTATCGAGTTTTATTTTTCCATCAAAAGGAGCTTCTATATTTGATTGTTCTGCTCCTCTTTGAGCCGCACCTCCTATATGAAATGTTCTCATGGTTAATTGAGTTCCTGGCTCACCAATTGACTGTGCAGCAACCACACCAACAGCTTCACCCATATTAACCGGTGTTCCTCTTGCTAAGTCACGCCCATAACATACTCCACAAATGCCTTCCTTTGCTTCACATGTTAGCGGCGATCTAATCATCACATGATCTATTCCTGATTTTTCTATAAGATCTATAGCCACTTCATCAATTATTTGTCCAGCCTCTACTATTTTAATTTTATTTTCAGGAGATACAATATCTTCTACAGCAGATCTTCCAAGTATCCTATCACCAAGAGATTCAATTACTTCACCACCCTCAATAACTGCTCTGGTATCAAAACCGTTGGTTGTGCCACAATCAACCTCTTTAACGATACAATCTTGTGCAACATCAACCAGACGTCTTGTTAAATAACCAGAGTTAGCTGTCTTTAATGCCGTATCAGCAAGTCCTTTTCTTGCGCCGTGTGTTGAATTAAAATACTCCAATACATCAAGACCTTCTTTAAAGGACGAAATGATTGGTGTCTCAATAATTTCGCCCGATGGTTTAGCCATTAAACCTCTCATTCCTGCTAATTGTTTTATTTGAGCGGCTGAACCTCTTGCACCTGAATGAGCCATCATCCATACAGAGTTTACTGGTTCATCATCTTTTATTGTTGAAATGTTATTCATCATTTCATCAGCCACGTCATCTGAACATTTAGACCACACATCAACAACTTTATTATATTTTTCACCTTGAGTTATCAACCCATCTAAATATTGTTGTTCAAAATTTTTGACTTTTTTCTCAGCTTCTGAAACTAAATCTGACTTTGCTTTAGGTGTCTCAAGATCTGATATTCCAAAAGAAATACCAGCGATACAGGCATGATTAAAACCCATAGCCATTAACCTATCACAAAAAATCACAGTTTCTTTCTGACCACAATGTCTATAAACATAATCTATGACATTTGTAACTTCCTTTTTTGTCATCAATTTATTTAAAATTTCAAAAGTAATTGACGAGTGGTTTGGAAGAATTTTTGATAGCTTTGCTCTCCCAGGTGAAGTTTCAACTAGTTTGATATTTTTGTTTCCATTTTCATCAACAGAGGAGATCCTAATTTTTACTTTTGCTTGTAAATCTACTTTCCCGTGATCAAGAGCAATTAAGGCTTCATCAGAAGATGCAAATATCATGTTCTCACCCTTAGCCTTATTTTTCAACATAGAAAGATAATAAAGACCAAGAATAATATCTTGTGAGGGAACAATTATTGGTTTTCCACTAGATGGTGAAAGAATATTATTTGTGGACATCATTAGAACTCTTGCTTCTAATTGTGCCTCTAATGATAATGGCACATGAACGGCCATTTGGTCACCATCAAAATCTGCATTAAACGCTGTGCAAACAAGAGGATGTAAATTAACAGCCTTACCTTCGATCAAAACTGGCTCAAACGCCTGAATGCCTAATCTATGTAAAGTTGGAGCTCTGTTGAGAAGAACAGGATGTTCTCTTATGACTTCCTCTAAAATATCCCAAACTTCAGGCCTTTCTTTTTCTACCATTCTTTTTGCTGCTTTAATAGTATTTGCTAATCCGTAAAGTTCTAATTTTGAATATATAAATGGTTTGAATAATTCCAAAGCCATCTTCTTTGGCAGACCACATTGATGTAATTTTAGTTCAGGACCCACCACAATTACTGAACGACCCGAGTAATCAACTCTTTTACCCAATAAATTTTGCCTGAATCTACCTTGCTTACCCTTAAGCATGTCGGATAATGATTTTAAAGGTCTTTTATTGACGCCAGTAATTACTCGTCCTCTTCTACCATTATCAAAAAGAGCATCAACTGATTCTTGAAGCATTCTTTTTTCATTTCTAATTATAATATCTGGTGCTCTTAATTCGATAAGTCTTTTTAATCTGTTGTTTCTGTTAATTACTCTTCTATACAAGTCATTTAAATCTGACGTGGCAAATCTTCCTCCATCTAAGGGCACTAAAGGTCTCAGTTCAGGTGGAATAACTGGAACAACTTCTAAAATCATCCATTCAGGTTTTGATCCTGATTCTAAAAAGGCCTCCACAAGTTTTAAACGCTTGACAAGTTTTTTTCTTTTAATTTCTGAATTTGTTTGCTCTAAATCTTCTTTAATTTTTGATAACTCTTCTTTAAGATTTAGTTCCGATAAAATTTTTCTAATTGCTTCTGCACCAATTGCAACTTCAAAACTCTCATCACCAAAATCATCAAGAGATTTGTCGTACTCTTCTTCAGACAACAATTGCCCCTTTTTAAGTGAGGTCAACCCTGGTTCAGTAACAAGAAAACTTTCAAAGTAAAGAACTTTCTCTAAATCTTTCAATATCATGTCTGTTAACAGACCTATTCGTGAAGGCAACGATTTTAAAAACCAAATGTGAGCAACTGGCGATGCTAACTCAATATGACCCATTCTCTCTCGTCTTACTTTAGACAAAGTAACTTCAACACCACATTTTTCACAAATTATTCCTCTATATTTCATACGTTTGTATTTTCCACATAAGCATTCATAATCTCTAACCGGACCAAATATTTTTGCACAAAACAAACCATCTCTTTCGGGTTTAAAAGTTCTATAATTAATCGTTTCTGGTTTTTTAATTTCGCCAAAAGACCAGCTTCTGATGGCTTCAGGTGAAGCTATCGAGATTCCAATTTTATCAAATGCTTGTGAGGATTCAATTTGATTAAATGGATTTACAAGTTCATTCATTACATATACTCCAATAATTATTTATTCAGAATTTTCCATATTTACATTTAAACCTAATGATTTTAGTTCTTTTATTAAAACATTAAAAGATTCTGGGATACCAGCTTCAAAGTCGTCATCACCTCTTATAATAGCTTCATAAACTTTTGTTCTACCAGATACATCATCTGATTTAACAGTAAGCATTTCTTGTAACGTATATGCGGCACCGTAAGCTTCAAGAGCCCAAACCTCCATTTCACCAAATCTTTGACCACCAAATTGAGCTTTGCCACCTAAAGGCTGCTGCGTAACAAGGGAATAGGGTCCTATTGATCTTGCATGTATTTTATCATCAACTAAATGGTGTAATTTAAGCATATAAATGTAACCAACAGTCACTTTTCTATCAAATTTTTCACCAGTTCTTCCATCGGTTAGATTTACTTGACCAGTTTTATCTAAATCTGCTAAATCCAACATTTTGTATACATCATCTTCATTGGCTCCATCAAAAACAGGTGTAGCCATTGGAACTCCCCTTTTTAAATTCTTAGCTTGTTGGAGAATTTCTTCATCTGTCAACTTTGTAAAATGAGCTTTATAATTTTCACCATATATATTTTTTAGCAGAGATTTCAAATCAGATAACTTTTTTCCTTTATCAATTTGATTAATCATATTTGAAATTTTTTTACCTAAACCCGATGCAGCCCAACCTAAATGAGTCTCTAATATTTGTCCTACATTCATTCTAGATGGAACTCCAAGAGGGTTTAATACCACATCAACAGGCGTACCATCATCCAAATAAGGCATATCCTCTACAGGTAAAATTTTAGAAATTACACCCTTATTTCCATGCCTGCCAGCCATTTTATCGCCAGATTGCAACTTTCGTTTTACTGCAATGAAAACTTTTACCATTTTCATCACACCAGGTAACAATTCATCACCTCTTTGCAATTTATCAACACGATCATTAAATTTATTTTCAAGATTTTTTGATACTACTTCAAAGTGTTCATTTAAGTTTGAAATCTGTTTCTGAACTGCTTCGTCTTCTATGATCAATGATAACAATTCTTCTCTCGTAAACCCTTCTAAATCATTGGATTTTAAAATCTTACCTTTTTTAACCTTTCCTTGAGTCTTATTAACCTTTTGTCCGTCCAAAAGCTCGTGTAGTTTTCCGTAAAAACCTTTCTCTAAGATTAATTTTTCATCATCTCTATCTTTTGCAAATTTCTCAATCTCGTATCTTTCTATAGCTCTTGACCTTTCATCTTTTTCAATTCCCCTTCTTGAAAAAACTCTTACGTCTACGACTGTACCAGACACACCAGGAGGCACCCTTAATGATGTATCTCTTACATCCGATGCTTTTTCACCGAAAATAGCTCTAAGCAATTTTTCTTCGGGTGTTATGGGACTCTCACCTTTTGGAGTAACTTTACCAACCAGAATATTTCCAGCTTGCACTTCAGCACCTATATAAATCATACCAGCCTCATCAAGACTTGCGAGAGCCTCTTCACCAACGTTAGGTATGTCACGTGTTATTTCCTCTTGACCTAGCTTAGTATCTCTTGCCATGACTTCAAATTCTTCAATGTGAATAGATGAAAAAACATCATCTTTAACAATTTTTTCTGAAACAAGAATTGAGTCTTCAAAGTTATAACCATTCCATGGCATAAATGCTACTAATACATTTCTACCTAAACCTAGTTCTCCATCTTCTGTTGAAGGTCCATCAGCTATAATATCACCTTCTCTAACCAAATCCCCAACCTCTACTAAAGGCCTTTGGTTTATACAAGTATTCTGGTTACTTCTTTGAAACTTCATTAAAGTGTAAATATCTACGGGAGATATATCTTTTTCATCATCAGTTAGAGCTCTAATAACTATCCTAGTTGAATCTACTTGGTCTACAACACCATTTCTTCTTGCCACGATATTAACGCCTGAGTCTCTAGCTACAGTAGCTTCAATTCCCGTTCCTACCAAAGGACTCTCTGCCTTTATCAAAGGCACTGCTTGTCTTTGCATATTTGATCCCATTAGGGCTCTATTAGCGTCATCATTTTCTAGAAAAGGAATTAAGGCTGAGGCTACCGATACTAATTGTTTTGGTGACACATCCATCAATTCAATATCTTCTGGCTTAGCTAATCCAATATCACCAGCCTTCCTAACTGGAATCAGCTCTCCTGTAAAAGCGTTATTACTATCTATTTGGGCATTCGCTTGTGCAATTGTATATCTACCTTCTTCTATGGCAGATATGTAAGTCACAGTATCAGTAACCTTTCCACTTTCAACTTTTCTGTAAGGGGTTTCAATAAAGCCATATTTATTGACTTGTGCAAAAGTAGCTAAAGAGTTAATGAGACCAATATTGGGACCTTCTGGTGTTTCGATTGGACAAATTCTACCGTAATGGGTTGGATGAACGTCTCTAACTTCAAAACCAGCTCTTTCTCTTGTAAGACCACCTGGTCCAAGAGCAGAAACTCTCCTTTTGTGCGTAATTTCAGATAAAGGGTTTGTTTGATCCATAAATTGAGAAAGTTGGCTTGAACCAAAAAACTCTCTAATTGCAGCCGCAGCTGGCTTTGCATTTATTAAGTCTTGAGGCATTAATGTTTCAATTTCATTAGCAGAACTCATTCTCTCTCGAATAGCTCTTTCCATTCTTAATAAACCAACTCTATATTGATTTTCTATCAGCTCACCTACCGATCTGACTCTTCTATTTCCAAGGTGATCAATATCATCAACTTCTCCATACCCATCCTTGAGACCAACTAGTACTTTAACAATTGTTAAAATGTCAACTTTTCTTAATGTTCTCTCAGAATCATCCACCTCTAAATTTAGTCGAGCAGACATTTTAACTCTTCCTACAGCTGATAAGTCATATCTTTCATTATCAAAAAACAAATTTTTAAAAAGAGCTTCTGCAGTATCATAAGCTGGAGGTTCTCCTGGTCTCATTACCCTATAAATATCCACTAATGCCTCTTCCCTTGAAGCATTTTTATCTACCCCAAAAGTATTTAATATCCAAGGACCTGCATTATTACTGTCTACAATTAATAAATTTATTGTTTTTGGTTCTAATTTTTTTAGACTATTTATTGCGTCTTCATCTAATTGTTGTCCTGCTTCAAATAAAACTTCACCTGTCTGCTCATTAATTAAATCTTCAGATAAATATGATCCGATCAATTCTTCTTCTTGAATAAAAATTTTCTTCAATCCATCTTCTGACAATTTTTTTAAATTTCTGGGAGAAATTTTTTCATTGTTAGGCACAACAATAGTTCCATCTTCAGCATTAACTAAATCGAACTTTAATTTTTGATTCCTGTACTTTGCTGGGTTAAATTCAGATACCCATCCTTCATTTGTATTTGTGATTGTTTCACTTTTATAAAAATAATTAAGAATTTCCTCTTTTGACATCCCGTTTAACTTTGATCTCTCTGGATGAATGTTCTTCTTTAAGCATTCTTGGAGATAATGTTCTGATTTCTCACTTAAAAGAGCCATCAAAAAAGTTGTACATGGAATTTTTCTTCTTCTGTCAATTCTAACATTAATTATGTCTTTTGGATCAAATTCAAAGTCAAGCCATGATCCTCGATAGGGAATAACTCTTGCTGCGAACAAGAACTTACCTGAAGCGTGTGTTTTGCCTTTGTCATGATCAAAAAATACACCAGGAGATCTATGCATTTGAGAAACAATTACTCTTTCAACGCCATTCACTACAAATGTTCCGTTTGGAGTCATTAATGGCATTTCTCCAAGATATACATCTTGTTCTTTCATATCTCTTACAGACTTTGTTCCTGATTCTTCATCTATATCCCATACTATTAATCTAAGGGTTACCCTTAAACCAGAGGCAAAAGTTAAATCTCTTTGCTGACATTCTTCAACATCATATTTTGGTGGCTCAAGATTATAGGAAACAAACTCTAATCTTGACTTTCCTGAGAAATCGTCAATTGGAAAAATTGATTTGAACACCTCTTGTAAACCCTCATCGATTCTATCTTCAGGATTTGTATACATCTGAAGATACTGCTCATAAGAATGTCTTTGAACTTCAATTAAATTAGGCATTGATACAGCTTCGTAAATTTTTCCGAATGACCTTCTTTTTCTTCTTCTATTTAATAGAGTACTTGTTTCCATAGGTTTAGATATCCTCTAAATGGTAAGTTAATTTCAAAAATGCGTTTATATTGTAAAAAATAATAAATCTACAAATCTATTTTAATTCAACTGATGCGCCTGCTGCTTCAAGCTTACCTTTAATTTCGTTAGCTTCAGCCTCAGGAACACCTTCTTTTATCAGCTTTGGTGCACCTTCAACTAAATCTTTGGCTTCTTTTAAGCCTAGACCTGTTATTGTCCTCACCTCTTTGATAACGTTAATTTTTTGAGCTCCAGCAGCAGTTAAATGAATAGCGTATTCAGATTTAGCTTCTGCTTGTGGGGCAGCTGAATCTCCAGTAGCCGCGGCAGCAACTGCAACAGGGGCAGCAGCCGAAACTCCCCACTTCTCTTCCAATATTTTGGATAATTCTGCAGCTTCCATGACTGTGAGTGCACTCAAGTCATCTGCAATTTTTTGTAAATCAGCCATCTTAATCTCCTTTTTGTTAAATTAGCTTTTCTTCATATTTAATATTCGAGTTAATCCAGTTGAAGGCTCTACAACTGTTCTCAATAATTTCTCAGCAGAACCATTAACTATCCCAATTAATTTTGATCTAATTTCATCTAAACTAGGTAAGTTAGCAAGATTATTTATTTCATCTACAGAAAGCGATTTAGATGGTAATCCCCCGCCAATAATTTTAATTTTCTCGCTTTCTTTTGCAAACTTTACTAATAGCTTTGCCGGAAGAATTGTGTCCTCGGATAAACCTATAGCTGTGGGACCATTGAATAAATTTTCTAAATATTCATATTTTGTTTTTTTTAATGCTAATTTGGCAATCCTATTCTTAGTTACTTTAAACTTACAATTGCTATTTCTCATAATTGTCCTTAACTCAGTACTTTGAGATACCGTTAATCCATTTATATGAGTTACAATTACAGACGAAGAATCTACAAAATATTTATGTAATGTATCTACCAATTCTTCTTTTTGTTTTCTATTCACCAAGGCCTCCAAAAAAATTAAGTATTAATAATATAAGGCCTGTCCATGTTTTAATTTTAAGTCTGTGCAGGAAATTAAGAAATTACTTCACCTACAGTCTTGGACAGGTATTAATTAAAATTATGCTATTTCACAATTAAGACTAACTCCCATAGTAGACGAAATTGAAATCCTTTTAACATATGTACCTTTCGAACCAGAAGGTTTTGCTTTCTTTATTGTATCAATAAACAAATTTATATTCTCACAAATTTTTTCAACGCCAAAACTAGCTTTACCAACTCCTGCTTGTACTATTCCATTTTTTTCTGCTTTAAAATTAATCTGACCTGATTTAGCTAATTTTACTGCCTCACCTACATTAGGTGATACAGTGCCCATTTTAGGGTTTGGCATCAGACCTTTTGGTCCCAAAATTTTTGCAATTTTCCCGACTACACCCATCATGTCTGGAGAAGCAATAATCCTATCATAATTCAAATCGCCTTCTTCCATCTTTTTAGCAAGATCTTCTGAACCAACTGCGTCTGCACCCTCGGCTTTTGCTTCCTCAGCATTCTTGTCTTTAGCAAATACTGCAACTTTAATATCTTTACCAATACCATTTGGAAGAACAACTGTACCCCTTACCATTTGATCAGCGTGCCTAGGATCGATACCTAAGTTGATAGAAACTTCAATGGTTTCATCAAATTTTTTTCTTTTATTTTTTAAAATAATCTCTATTGCTTCTTTTACTTGATAAAGTTTTGATTTATCAACCTCTTTATACGCATCTGAAATTAGTTTTCCTCTTTTCATTAAATTACTCCACAACCTCAATGCCCATTGACCTGGCGGAACCCTCTACCATCTTGACAGCACCATCTAAATCTGCAGCATTTAAGTCTTTCATTTTATTTTCAGCTATTTCCCTAACCTGTTTTGAATTAATTGAAGCAACAATATCTCTGCCTGGTTCTGAAGATGCCTTATCTTTTCCTGCAGCCTTCTTCAAAAAATAAGACACAGGTGGTGTTTTTGTAACAAATGTAAATGATTTGTCAACAAATACAGTTATAATTACTGGGATTGGCATATTTTTTTCTAATTTCTCAGTTGCTGCATTAAATGCTTTGCAAAACTCCATAATATTTATACCTCTTTGTCCTAGAGCTGGCCCAACTGGAGGAGAGGGGTTTGCTGCCCCTGCTGGTATATTCAACTTTATATAACCATCTATTTTTTTTGCCATATTATAATTTCCCTTATTACTTTAAACCTTTTCAACTTGAGTAAAATCCAGATCAACTGGTGTTGCTCTTCCAAAAATTGAAACTGTTACTTTAAGTCTTGATTTATCTTCATCGACTTCTTCTACGAGACCATTAAAGCTTTGAAATGGCCCATCAGAAACCCTGACTTCTTCGCCTATTTCAAAAATTACATTTGAACGAGGTCTTTCAACTCCTTCAGTTATTTGCTCTAGTAATCTTGTAGCCTCTTTCTCACTTAAGGCAACTGGCTTTCCTTTTGCTCCCAAAAAATTTGTTACTTTAGGTTGAGATTTGATAAAATGCCAGGATTCATCAGTCATTTCCATTTTAACTAATATATAGCCAGGAAAGAATTTTTTCTCGGTCTTAACCTTAGAACCTTTTCTAATTTCAAACAGCTCTTCGGTAGGAACCATAACTTCTTCAATAAATTCTGTCATGTTTTTTGAATTTGATTGTTCCTCTATGGACTCCTTTACTCTTTTTTCAGAACCCGAGTAAACATGAACAACATACCATTTTTTCTTAGCAATCACTTTAATAAAAACCTAAAACTTATTTTTAATTACCCAAACTTAAAATTAATTCGACAATATTTGATAACAACAAATCTACTAAAAAAAAGAACAAAGAAGCTATAATAACCATTATTAAAACAGTTATAGTTGCGACTAATGTTTCTCTTTTAGTAGCCCAAGTTATTCTTTTAATTTCTTGTCTAACCTGTCTTACAAACTGGGCAGGATTTGTTCTAGACATTAGTTAACCTTTCTAATCGATTTGTCAATATATCTTTTTTTTATTTTAAGTCAAAAGAATATGCAATCAAAAATAAATATTTGGCAGGAGTGGAGGGGCTCGAACCCCCAACCCCCGGTTTTGGAGACCGGTGCTCTTCCAGTTGAGCTACACTCCTAATTAAACTAATTTAAGACTCAATACTTGCAACAACCCCTGCACCTACAGTTCGACCACCTTCTCTAATAGCAAATCTCAATCCTTCATCCATTGCTATTGGTGATATTAACTCCACCGTCATGGCAATATTGTCACCCGGCATTACCATCTCTGTTCCAGATGGTAACTCCACTGAACCTGTTACATCTGTTGTTCTAAAGTAAAATTGTGGACGATAATTACTAAAAAATGGTGTGTGTCGCCCTCCTTCTTCTTTAGTTAATACATAAGCCTCAGCTTTAAACTTTTTAAACGGCTTAATTGATCCAGGTGCAGCTAACACCTGACCTCTCTCCACTTCTTCCCTTTTTGTACCTCTTAAAAGAACACCAACATTATCTCCAGCTTCTCCCTGATCCAATAATTTACGGAACATTTCAACACCAGTACATGTGGTTTTTGTAGTATCTTTTAAACCAACAATCTCTATTTCTTCTCCTACCTTAACCACACCTCTTTCAATTCTTCCTGTAACAACAGTTCCTCTACCAGAAATTGAAAAAACATCTTCAATAGGCATTAAAAAAGGCTGATCTTTAGGTCTTTCTGGTTGTGGTATATATTTATCAACTTCTTCCATAAGAGATGTGATTGACTTTATACCGATCTCTTCATCACGACCTTCTAAAGCAGCTAAAGCACTACCCTTGATAATAGGTATATCATCTCCAGGAAATTCATAACTAGTTAGTAATTCACGTATCTCCAACTCAACTAATTCAAGAAGCTCTGCATCATCAACTTGGTCAACTTTATTTAAATAAACAACCAAAGCTGGCACCCCAACTTGACGGGCTAATAATATATGCTCTCTTGTCTGAGGCATAGGACCATCGGCAGCATTAACAACTAGTATCGCACCATCCATTTGTGCTGCTCCAGTAATCATGTTTTTAACATAATCAGCATGACCTGGGCAATCGACATGCGCATAGTGCCTATTTTCAGTTTCATATTCAACGTGCGCTGTTGAAATTGTAATGCCCCTTTCTCTTTCTTCAGGAGCTTTATCTATCTGATCATAAGCAGAAAATTCAGCACGACCAGCATCTGCCATAACTTTTGTAATAGCAGCAGTAAGTGTTGTTTTCCCGTGATCAACATGTCCAATTGTACCAATGTTTACATGGGGTTTGCTGCGATCAAATTTCTCTTTAGACATCTTTAAAACCTTTCAATCTATTAAGTTTACCTTTTAAAATATGGTGGTGGGGGTAGGATTCGAACCTACGTACGCTACGCGGGCAGATTTACAGTCTGCTGCCTTTAACCACTCGGCCACCCCACCAATATAAATATCATAATATTTACAACTTATATTATTGTTTAATTATTGCCAATTAGAAAAGGTTTGAACAAATGTCAACAATAAAGTAGTTAAATAGTTAAATAAATTTATCAATTTAATTTTGATATTGTTCAAAAATAAAATTTATATCTTATGAAAAAAACTAATAAAACTACAATGTCGTTAATAAAAAAAAATTTTTATCAAAAAAATCACGTTATTATTTATGGAAAACACTCTTGTTTATCAGCTATTAAAAATAAACAAAGAGAAAAATCACTATTATTAACTAATGAAAATAATCATAGTTTTTGGACTAGAGAGATTTCACAAAGAGGTCTTTCTTTAAAAGTTTTAACATTGAATCAAAAAGAATTAGATGAAATCTCAAACTATAATCCTCATCAAAATATAATTTTATTTGCGAAGCCACTTAAACGTATTTCAATGAAAGATTATCTAACAAAAGCAAATGATAAAACTATACAAAAATTAGTTTTATTAGATCAAATTACGGATCCTCAAAACATTGGTTCAATTATAAGATCAGCTTTTGCTTTTAATTTTGATGCAGTTGGACTTTTAAAGAACAACTCACCAAGTGAGTTGTCATCACTTATAAAAGCATCTTCAGGAGAAATAGAAAAAATAACCTTAATTGAATTAAAAAATCTGGTCAACGATATAAAGTTGTTACAAGAAAATGGATATTTCGTTTATGGTTTAACAAATGAAGGTAAGAAAAATATTAATAAAATATTTAATACTGACCAAAAATTTGCATTGGTAGTTGGATCCGAAGGTAAGGGGTTAAGAAAGTTAACGACAAAAACAGTTGATGATACAATTCATATTCCAATAAATAATCACTGTAACTCAATAAATGCTTCTAATGCTGCTGCAATAGCTTTTTATCAATTATCAAAATAAATAAATTATCTAACTTGTAACAAAGTTAATTTTGTTATAAATATTATCTTGTGCCGGCATAGCTCAGCTGGTAGAGCAGTTGATTTGTAATCATCAGGTCCGCGGTTCGAGTCCGTGTGCCGGCACCATCTAAATCAGAATTGTTTTTTTTAATCTATTTGAATTATAGATAGCTTCTTCAATTTTGATGTTAATTAAATATTTTTCGATTTGACTGTTGATTGTTTTATTTTTGTTCAATTGTTCAATTACATGCTTTTGAAAAAAATACACACTATCTCCAGCAAATCCTTTATTACTCCATGAGTAATTGATTTTTTTTTCATTATTACTTAAAAATTTTCGAAAAAAAATATTACCATTTCCATCTAACCTAATTGTTCCTTTCTCCCCTTCCAGAAACAAGTCTCCTATTGTAAGCCTTCTATCATCAGCAATATGATCGCTTAACCTATTCGCATCAAATATTCCTTTAATACCATTTTTAAATTGAAAAATAACAAAACCTTGATCCTCTCCTTGAATGTTTTTATTCAATTTAAATAAAAACGCTGCAACACTATTTATTTCTCCAAAAAAAAATCTGTACAAATCTATAAAATGTATTCCAGTTTCATGTATTAAAAATTTCTTCATTTTTTGAAAATACGGTTGTCTATTTAGATAAGCATTTTGACCTCGACCATCACCGGGCCTCATTTTAAAAGTAATTTGAAAAGGTTTACCTATAATTTTTTCTTTTAGCATCTTTTTTATTTGAATATGCCATGGTTGAAATCTAAAATTTTCATGCACAATTATCTTAATTCCCGATTTTTTAGCTAAATCTAGAACGCTTTTCGCTTCTTCTAGTGAATTTGTGAAAGGTTTTTGACAAATTATATCAATTCCATATTTGGATATCTTTTTAATAATTTTCAGATGTTCTGTGGGTGGAGTAATAATGTCAATCAAAGTTGGGTTTGTTAACTTAATCATTTTTTCAAAATCAAAAAAAAAGTTACAATTTTTAAAAGAAGATGCTACTTGCCTTGCTTTTTTTTGATCCAATGAACAAACACCTACTAAATTAACTTTAAGGCGTCTCCATGCATCATAGTGAAATTGACTGAAGTAACCCGTCCCAATTACGGCAATTCTCTGAATTTTATTTGTATTTGTCATTAATCTAACAATTTTTCCAAAAAGCCGGTTCCAAACCACTTATGTTATGTGAGAAATATGCTATCTGTTGACCAAGTAAACAACCTAAATAAATATCTTTTAATTCTTTACCACCAAATGCAAGACTAGAAATATTTTTTAGTTTTATGCTTTTAAGGTCATTCATTATAGGCCTTGATAAATTTCCATTTTGAAACGCTTTTTCAATTAAATTTAAATATTTTTTATTACTATCTTCAAGAATAGTTTGTTTTTCTCCATTCGGTAAAACCCTAATTACTTTATTACTAAAAATTGAAGTTACCCAAAATGATCCCTCGCTATCAAGTGTTAACCCATCAGGAAATTCTCCAAATTCAAAACTTGAAAGAATTTTTTTATTAATTAATTCTCCATTTCTACCAATGTCAAAAGAAGAAATTTTTTTTCCAAATGTCTCATTAACATATAGTTTTTTGTCAAAAGGATTAAAAAAACACTCATTGGCGAAGCCTAACCCATCAGCAACGATTCTTGGCTTGCCATCATCTATTAATATAATAAAACCGTCATCACAATATCGATTATGAGATAAGATTCTTGGAATTTTTCTGGTACTGACAGTCACCCAAATTCTTCCATGAAAATCGAAATGTACATAATTAGTAGGTGGGATTGGTTTGTTTTCAATTTCTAATAAATATGGTTCAATATCGCCATTAAAATTTAACTTGTAAACACCCCCCTCTTTTTCGTCTAAGTGAGTAACTAACCAAGAATTTTTATTATATATTGTCAATCCGTTTGGCTTTATTTTAAAGCCATTATTTGGCTTTGTTAATTTAATTTTTCCACTTGAATATATTCTAGTAATTCCTCCTCTAAAATCTGATACATGAAGTGTGTTTTTTGGATCAATTAAAACACATTCAGGCCTGTTTAAATCTTTTCCAACAAATTTGATTTTACCTAAGGAAATCATAAAGTTTTAAAATTATAAATCATTTTTATGTGAGGTATGTCATCTTCAAAGAATTCGCCGCCCTCTGGCTCAAACCCTAATTTTTTGTAAAAATATTTTACTTGAGTCTGACTATGCAAAAGAATTTTTTCTAAACTTTTTTTGTTAAGAGAGTTTTTAATTACCTCTTTCATTAAAAATGCACCTAAACCCAAAAACCTATAATCTCTTAGAACAGCAACGCGCTCAATTTTATATACTCCTGGTTCCTTTTCCCTGAGTCTTGCAGTTCCAACTGGTTTATCATTCTTAAGAATTAAAAAATGATCACATTCACTATCAAGCCCATCAAACTCAATATTTTTTGATACTTTTTGTTCTTCACAAAAAACAACTTCCCTAATTTTTTGAGAAATCTCTAATTCTTTATTATTACTAACGCATATAACTCTTATATCAGACATGTTTAAATTCCTTGTTTTTTAAAATGATCTCTCCATGCAGCGAATAAACCACTACCTACAATCAAAAATCCACCTATCAAAATAGTTTGCGTTATTTTATCATTAAAAACAAAAATACCAATTGCAGAAGCAAACAATAATTGAAAATATGTAAATGGTTGCAAAATACTGGCTTGTGTTGTTTCAAGAGCTTTTATTAATAAAAAATGCCCGCATGTACTTAAAAAACACAATAAAATTAAATATTTTAAATCTTCTAATAAAATTAGCTCCCAAAAAAAAGGTCCAATCAAGCTCATTATTAAACATCCCATCATAGCCACCCAAAAAAAACTGGTTTCCGAGCTATCAAAACTCGAAACTTTTCTTGTTAGAATTGTATAAAAAGCTAATAAAAATGATAATGAAATAGGCCATAAAATATTTAAATTAAAATTAAATGATAATGGATTAATTATAATTAAAACTCCAATAAAACCTAGCAAAACAGCTAGCCACCTTCTCCACCCAATTTTTTCTTTTAAAAATGGACCTGATAATGCCAGTACAATCAATGGATAACATGAAATAATGCAATGAGATGTTACAAGTCCTAAAATTGTAAATGAATGAACACCAATACATACACAGCTAATAAGAATAGTTCCTCTAAGTATTTGTAAGAAATAATTATCTGATTTTGATACTTTTTTTATACCTTGTCCTTTTCTCATACTTATCAAAATAACTATTATTGCCAAAACCCAAGCTCTAAGCATGTTGATCAGCATTACGTTATAAGTTTCAGCTAAATATCGAGAAACTCCATCCATAATTGCAAAAAACAAAGTCGCAGAAAGCATCAGAATAATTCCTAAACGAATATCATTTTTCATTATTTTCTCTTTACATAAATTTTTGTATATAAAAAAAATGAAGAATTATAAATTTACTATATGATATATAAAAAATTTTTTAACATAAGTAATTTTTTCTTTTAAGTTAGTAAAATTTGTATCAAATGACATCAAAACATGAAAAAAACCTCTCAATCCCAATTATAGATGCACATCAACATTTTTGGGATCTTTCGATGTTGAAACATCCATGGCTATGTGAAAAACCATTAATAAAGTTTAGATACGGTGATTATTTAAAAATTTGCAAAAATTTTTTACCATCTGATTATTTAAAAGTTAGTAAAAACCAAAATATTGTTAAGACAATTCATATGGAAGCAGAATGGAATAAATCTAACCCTATTGAAGAGACAATTTGGTTACATAAAATTTTTGATAAATTTAATTTTCCTAATGCTCTGGTCGCTCAGGCATGGTTACATGAAAATGATGCAGAGAGTATTTTAAAACATCACTCACAATACCCCCTAGTAAGAGGTATAAGACAAAAACCTAATTATAACGATAAAAGTAAACCAATAATTAAATTAAATAATGAAAATTTTAGAAAAGGATATCAACTTTTAAGTAAATATGATCTACTATACGAACTACAAATCCCATGGGAATATCTTCCTGATGCAACCAATCTTGCAAAAACTTTTCCAGATATAACAATTATCTTAAATCATACAGGTTTACCAAATGATAGGAGTAAAAATGGTATTTTAAGATGGAAAGAAAATCTTACTGAGTTCTCTTTTCAATATAATACAGCTCTAAAAATTTCAGGTATCGGTCTAAAAAATCAACAATGGAATTTGAAAAATAATGGAGAAATAATTAATTCTGCAATAGATATCTTTGGGATTGATCGCTGCATGTTTGCCTCTAATTTTCCGGTTGATAGTTTGTGTGCAACATTTGATGAGATTTACGATACTTTCTTTGAAGCAACAAAAAGTTTGAGTTTTGAACAAAGAAAAAAGTTATTCCATGATAATGCATTAAAATATTATAGACCCATTTAAATTTAAAAACCTTGAAAGCTTGGTTTTCTTTTTTCCATAAAAGCTTTTCTTCCTTCTTTATAATCTTCGCTATCAAAACAATCAGATACTAGTTGCTCACATAATTCCAAATCTCTATCTTCTGGATTTTTGAGTATTTCAATGCCAATTTGTTTCATAGCCTTGATAGTTAAAGGAGCATTAATTGAAATCTTTTCAGCATAATCTTTGACAAAATCCTCAAGATCCTCGTTTTTAACCAACTTTTGAACCAAGCCAAAATTTAGTGCTTCAGTTGAACTTATTCTGTCAGCTGTAAACATAAAATGTTTAGATATTCCAGGTCCCATAGTATCAAAAAGTCTTTTTATAGACGACAAAGGGTACCCTAAAGACAATTTTGCAGCAGGCATGGCAAATTGAGACTTTTCTGAACAGATCCTTATATCGCAGCAAACTGCTAAATTTAAACCTCCACCAATACAATACCCATCAATCATAGCAATTGTAGGTTTGGGAAAAGTCTCTATCCGATGGTAAATTTTTCCTGTTCGTTTATTATAATTTAAAACTTGTTCTTTCGAAGACCTATCTTTATCGAATTTTGAAATATCAGCCCCTGATACAAAAGATTTTCCTCCAGCACCTTTTAAAACTACAACCCTTACATTATTATCTCTCTCTAGTTGGAGCATCATTTCTCCAAGAGTTTCCCACATCTCAAGTGAAACTGCATTATGCTTTTCTGGATTATTGAAGGTGATGTAACCTACTCCTTCTTTTATTTCTAAAATCATTTTAGAATTTGTCATACTTTCTCCTTAAATTTTTAAATACTTCTATATAATTTTTTTATCAATTAAACTTTGTAACTTGTCAGATGAGATCCCTAGCTCATCTAAAATTTCTTCTGTGTGCTCTCCTTTATGGGGCGGTCTTTGTTTAAACTCACTTGGAGTTCTGCTTAATTTAAAGGGTTGACTTACTAATTCTGTTTTTCCAAAAGGATGTGTTTCAATAGGTTTTGCCATTTGTAAGTGTTTAACTTGAGGATCATTAAACATCTGATCTATTGTATAAATAGGCCCACATGGACAACCGACTTTTTCTAGAAGATCCACCCATTCTTCACTAGTTTTTAAAATAGTAACCTCTTCAATTAATTCATTCAAATAATCTCTATTTTTTAACCTAGATTTTGCGTCTTTAAATTCATCCATTTCAATCCATTCTTTTTTGTCAATTGCTTCAGCAAAACGTCTAAAAATAGCTTCTCCTGCTACAGCTAAATTCATAGTGCCATTTGATGTTTTAAAAACTCCTGTAGGAACGCTTGTTGGATGATTATTTCCCGCCTGTCCTGCTATTGTTTTTTCACATAACCACCTTGCAGCTTGAAAATCTAACATAAAAATCTGAGCTTGAAGTAAAGATGTATTTACCCATTGACCTAATCCTGATTTTTCTCTTTCAATTAATGCAGTTTGAATTCCCATAGCACAAAACAAACCAGCTGTAAGATCAGCTACAGGGATTCCTACTCTCATAGGACCTTCTCCGGGAGCGCCCGTTATACTCATCAAACCACCCATACCTTGAGCTATTTGATCAAATCCAGGCCTTTTCTCATAAGGCCCATCTTGACCAAATCCCGAAATGCTTCCTAAAATTATTCTTGGATTAATTTTTTTTAAATCTTCATAGTTAATTCCGAGTCTATCCTTTACGTTAGGTCTAAAATTTTCTACTACAACATCACTTTTTTTTACAAGTTTGTAAAATATCTCTATTGCCTCTTTTTCTTTTAAATTTAAAGTTAAACTTCTTTTATTTCGATGAAGATTTTGAAAGTCTGCTGTATCTCTTTTTGCACCTAAAGAACCATCTGGCTCTATACTCTCAGGCGCCTCTATCTTAATCACATTAGCTCCCCAATCCGCTAACTGTCTTACTGCAGTTGGTCCTGACCTTACTCTTGTTAAATCAAGAACAGTAATATGTGATAATGCTTCTGAAGCCTTTTTGTGAGGCATAAATTCTCCTTTTAACAAAAATAATTTGGCATATTCATTTTTTCATAATAATAATTTTATCACAATATATACAAGGTTTTTACAAATGGTTTTAAATAACTTTGACGAAATTAAGCTTAGTAAAGAAATTTTGAAATATGAAGAAAAATCAAAAAAAATTTTTACTCAGACAAAGGATACAAATATTTGCTGGAGAGTTTGGGGTCAAGGTAAGCCAATTATTTTTTTGCACGGAGGATATGGTAGCTGGAAACATTGGTTAAAACAAATTAATTTTTTCTCAAAAAAATATTCAATCTTCATTCCTGATATGCCGGGATTTGGAGACTCTGAAGATTTAACAAAACCTCATACTCCCGAAAAAATTGCTAAAAATCTTTTAGATGGCTTTTTGAAAATGAAAAATTCTGATTATAACCAAGTTAACATAGTCGGTTTTTCCTTTGGGGGTTTAATTGCTGGACATTTATCTTTTCATTTCGTGCAGTCAGGAGTTGCTCCAGAAAAAGTTATTTTAATTGGACCAGGAGGTTTAGGTGCAAAAAGAGGACCAATGGAAGAAATGGTGAGAAGAACCCCTTCCATGACAAATGAACAAATTTTAGAGGCTCACAAAAAGAATTTAGGAATATTAATGTTTGCAGATAAGTCAAAAATAGACAAATTATCGTTATATATTCAATTACAAAATACTAAACAACATAGAACAAAAAGTAGACCCATATCTGCAACTGATACTTTAGCTAAAATTTTATCAAAACAAAAAATTCCTCTTTATGTTATATGGGGTGAAAAAGACTCAACGGTAGGACCATATCTAGAAGATAGAATGACAATATTAAGAAATATTAATCCAGATGTAAGATTTCATGTTGAATTAAATTCTGGTCATTGGATAATGTATGAAACACCGGAAATCTTTAATACAATTGTTTCTAATATTTTAGAATAATTATTTTAAATCAAAACCATTATTTTTTAACCAATTACTAAAATTTGTTCTTTCAGGTATAGATAATTGTCTTGAAATATTTTCTGACCACGTTCCTTTTTCAGCAGGTCCATATTTATCAACATGCCTTTGTTTGGAAACTGGAATTGGATTTTTTTTAAAAAATAATTCATCATAGTTTTTCAATTCTTCTATTATTTTTTCGTCAGAATATTTATTTTTATGAAAAATTAAGTTTTTTGATAATCTAGGTGACACTCTTTTTTTTTCATCAGGCCAACCGACTGAAAGACCTGCTATTGGGAAAACTCCCTTAGGTAATTCACATATTAGTTTTATTTCCTCTAAATGGTTTCTTACCATGCTAATGGGACAAATGCCCAACCCCCAAGATTCAGCAGCAATAATTAGTGACTGCATGCTCAAAGCTGAATCAATGACAGCGTTCATGAAATGGTCCATATTATTGTTTTTATATTCATATCCTTTATATTCTGTAATTAACTGATTCCTTCTTATATCAGCAAGAAATAAAAAAAATATAGGAGCTTCCAACGCCCATCTAGTTTCTTTTAATAATTCGGCTATTTTTTTTTTATTTTTTTTATCTGAAACTATTAATATTGAATATTGTTGTAGATTTGATTTTGTTGGAGCAGATTGTGCAGTTGCAATTAGTGATTCTAAAATCTCGTCTGAAACTTTTTTTTTTGTAAATTTTCTTATTGACCCTCTTGAAATTATTTGACTTACGTTTTTTGGAATTTTTTGTTTAATATTTTTTGAACTAAATTTTCCATATCTTTCGATTAATAATTTTTTTAAATCATGCATAATTTATTTTCTTAGTAAATTTTTACTTTTTTTAATGTTATGTTAAAAAAAATATATTTTAAAGAGGTATTAATGTTAAATCTAAAAAACAAAATAGCAATCGTAACCGGCTGTGGTTCTGTAGGAAATGGTTGGGGAAATGGAAGAGCTATTGCTACAACCTTGTCTCGACAAGGGGCTAAAGTAATAGGGACAGATTTAAATATTAATCATGCTAACAATACTAAAAACTATATTGTTAATGAAGGAAACTTTTGTGAAACTTTTGAGTTAAATATGGTTTCAGAAAGTGAAGTTGGTCTTTTTTTTCAAAAAGTCATAAACAAATATTCTACAATTGACATTCTAGTGAATAATGTAGGTAGATCTGAGCCAGGGGATCCAGAAAATATGACCTTTGAAACATGGCATGAACAGTTTAATGTAAATATTGATGCTGCTTTTTTATGCATTAAACATGCTTTGCCAATTATGAAAAAAAATAAATATGGTTCTATAATTAATATATCTTCAGTCGCTGGATTGCGATACATAGGGAAACCTCAAGTTGCGTATAGTGCATCTAAAGCTGCTTTAATTCAAATGACCAAAACTACAGCAGTTATTCATGCCCGAGACAATGTAAGATTAAACTGTGTTGTACCTGGTTTAATTCATACTCCTCTTGTTGAAAGATTAGCTAAAAAATATGCTGACGGAAAATATGAAGAGTTTGTTCAGCACAGACACAACCAAGTACCAATGAAAAAAATGGGTGATGCATTTGATGTCGCTAATGCTGTTTTGTTTTTATCTTCAAATGAAGCAAAATATATTACTGGTACAGAAATCATAGTAGACGGAGGGTTAACTTCAGTTACACCTTAAAAAAAATATGTTATAATTTTAACTCGGATTTTAAAAATGAAGAAATATAATCAAATTCAAAATAGGACATATGAACTATTAGCTCGAGGTTCTGCTAAAGACTTACAAAGTTTGATCGTAGACATTTTTCTTTTTGTTTTAATTTTATTAAATGTAACTGCAGTTTGTCTGGAGTCAGTTAAATTAATTAGAGAAAGTTATTCAACTTCATTTCTATATTTTGAAATATTCTCAGTCATAATTTTTTCTATTGAATATATTTTAAGAGTTTGGTCAGCTCCCAGTCAAAAAAACCAAAGTTTCAAAGTCTGCTTTTAAAAAAAGATTAGGTTATATTTTTAGTTTTACAGGAATAATTGATTTAGCTGCTATCCTCCCATCTATTTTACCAATTTTCTTTGGTGGATTAGATCTCAGGTGGCTCAGAGTTTTAAGACTTTTAAGACTCCTGAAAATTTCTAATTATTCTTCTGCTTTAGAAGATTTTTTTTCAGCTATCAAGGAAGAGTGGCAATCATTTAGTGCTGCTTTATATTTAATTTTGATTGCCTTATTTTTATCTAGCTCATTAATGTACATCGCTGAACATGAAGCTCAACCAGATAATTTTAGTTCTATCCCAGAGACGATGTGGTGGGGACTTATAACACTTACTACAGTTGGTTATGGAGACGTTTCACCGGTAACCCCACTTGGAAAAATTATTGGAGCTTTTACTGCCATAATGGGAGTTTGTACTGTTGCATTGTTGACTGGAATTGTTGCTACATCTTTTTCAAATCAAAGGTCCAGAAAAGCTGCGATGTTTGAAGCAGAAATTAATGAGGCGCTTAAAGATGGTTTTATTTCAGATGATGAAGCAAAAAAAATTGAAGAACTAAGAAAAAAATTAAACCTTTCTGAGGAGCATTCAAAGTCTTTAATTGATTTAATGTCAGATAAAAAATAATTTTTTTAAAGTTTCTTAAATCTTCGTTCATATTGTTTTGGTAAATTTACATTCACACCTAAAACATGCCCAGCATCCCAAACCCATCTCGGATTTGTTAGAAAAGCTCTTCCTATAGCAACCATATCAGCATTGTTATCTGATATAATTTTTTGAGCAGACTTGGGTTTGGTAATCATACCTACAGTTCTTACTAAGATATCTACATTATGTTTAATTTTTTTTGCTAAATGAACTTGATAATGAGGCTTTATTGGAATTTTGGGTCTTGGGGTGTTTCCTCCACTTGATACACACACATAATCACAACCTAAATTAGCAAGTTTTTTTGAAAATTTAATACTATCGTAAATAGTAAAACCTTCTTTTTCCCACTCAGTTCCAGTTATTCTAACACCTATCGGCGTTGAGCCAGAAATCATTTTTATTGCTTCAATTACTTCAAGAGGAAATAACATTCTATTATCTAAACAACCACCATAAGCATCCTTTCTTTTATTAGATATTGGCGATAAAAATTGATGTAAAAGATAACCATGAGCTGCATGAATCTCTATAACATCAAATCCTATTCTCTTAGCTCTTATTACAGCGCTGACAAAAGCATCCTTGATCCTTTTCATATCGTCATAGCTCATTTTTTTTGGAATATGCCACCCTTTATCAAACGGAATGGAAGAAGGGGCATAAGTTTGCCAAGGACTTTCATGTTTTCTCAAAAATAACCTACCCTCCCATGGTCTTTGTGTTGAAGCTTTTCTTCCAGCATGACCAAGTTGGATACCAAATTTAGTTATATTATTAGAAATCTTTTTTACATTTTCCAAATTTGATTTTATTGAAGTCTCACAATCGTCATTATACAGACCTAAACAATAATTTGTAATTCTTCCTTTTTCCTCGACTGCTGTTGATTCTAACATCACTAAACCGGCTGCACTCAAACCCATTTGAACTAAATGTTGAAAGTGCCAATCATTCATCAAGCCATTTAGAGCAGAGTACTGACACATTGGAGAAATTACAATTCTATTTGAAATTTCATTTTTTCCAATTAATAAAGGAGTAAAAAGCATCTTTATTTTTTTTCCACTTTTTTCATCCAATGATTAACTAGACGCCTTGCTATAGAATCAACCCTTGGCAATTTAAAACCATCAATAATTTTAGGATGTTTTAATTCTTTCAAGTGTTCAAGACGGAACCAGTGAGCATCCTCAATTTCATTATAATCAATACGTAAATCTTGGTTATCTGCCTCTGCAAAAAAACCTAACATTAAAGAAGCAGGAAAAGGCCACGGTTGAGAACCAAAGTATGCGATATTTTTAATCCTTACACCAGACTCCTCAAAAACTTCTCTTTGGACTGCCTGCTCAAGAGTTTCACCAGGTTCAACAAACCCTGCAAGTGTGCTATACATTTTTTCTGGAAAACGTGACGACCTCCCCAGTAAAATTTCTTCTTTATAAGACACAAGTGTGATTATTGCGGGATCTGTTCTTGGAAAATGACTTGTGTTACAACTTTTATTTGAACATTTTAATACAAAACCAGCTTCTGCTGTTTTATTTTTTGACCCACAGACACTACAATAATTGTTTTTTAAATGCCAAAATGTCATTCCTTTAGCTAATGCTAATAGCGAACTTTCTAATTCACCTAAAAAACTTCCGTAAAATCTCAATTCTTCACAAAATATTTCCTTTTTGTTAATATAAGATGGAATATGATTTAATTTTTCACAGAGGTTTATGGAGAAATAGAAAATATCATTTACTTTTCCTAAAAAAATTAAATTTTCAAGGCTTATATTCGAGATAATTAGCTCCAAATCAACTCTATTGATAATCAGTGCATCAATATCTTCATTATTTTTAATAAAAAGGTTTTTTGTATCCCAGACTGGAACAAATTTAGAATTTTTACTTTTAAAAATATTATTTAAAAATAAACTATTTGTCCTTAACTCTGAACACCTCTCTATCTTACTACTAGTGTATAATACTTTATTCATTACCTTAGTTGTTTATTAGTCTAACTATAACAATGATTCTCTTTTATAAAAATTTTAATTTTTGACATACAAACTATTTATAAAAAAAATCAATAATTTCAATATTTTAAAAAAAATTCTTGAAGTTTCTTTTGTTCTTAGCAATATATACGAATGATTAAAATTAGCAGAATTTCTTCTCCTTTAAAAGAAAAAATCAAAAATGTTGATACTTGTTCTCAACTAGATGGCGATGGTTTATTTGAAGGAAAATATACTACTACAGGAACAGTACTTTTAAGAAATGGTTTTGTGGGAAGTTTAACATCAGATCAAACCATTGTGGACTCTAATGGTAATTTTGATGGCGACTTATCCTGTTCTGAACTTATTATATCAGGAACTGTTAATGGCAAAATAAAAGCTGATAGTATAATCATAATGGAAACTGGTAAAATTTCAGGTGATATAAGTTACAAGCAAATTGCTGTTTTTGAGGGTGGTATTATTGACGTGGCTGGTATGAAGCCACACAATGATACAAAATCTGATAAAGTTATTGAAATACCAAAAAAATCTATTAGCTAGTAGAAGATTTCAAATTTTAATTACGAACTCTAACCCTGAATGATTGCAAACATATAGGTTTGGTTTAATCTTACTAAATCTTAAAATGATATCATTAAGCTCTACATCTATTCCTTTTGGATGCATCCTAACTACTCTTGCTTTATTTGTTTTTTCTGTATCTGTGCAAGAAACAGAAACTATTTGATTTAAATACATTACTTATCTCCTGTTATGATTGCAAAGAAAATTTCTTGAGTGTATCAATATCAATTAAGGACAAAGTTAAAATATTTGTAGATTCTAATTTAACTAATGGAGCTTTGCCATTCAAAAATGCCTCTTTCCACCTTGAAGCACATAAGCACCAATGATCATTTTTTTTGAGCCCAGGAAAATTGTATTCCATTATAGGAGTACTTAAATCATTTCCAACATGTTTACTATAGTCTAAAAACTCATCTGTCATAATACAACAAACAGTATGTAATCCAAAATCTTGATCATCCGTATTACAAAAGCCATCTCTAAAGAATCCTGTAATTTTAGTATTTCTTATTAATTCAGACTGGCAGTTACATAACTCAAGTTTATTACCTAAAACATTAAGTTGATCATTTCTTTTTTTTTTAAAAAATCCATCCATTTATCTTTCTTTCTCAATAAGTTTTTTTGTTGCATTCTCTATTTTGCTTTCTAAAATTTGCATAAAATCATTTTTACTCAACCCTACTGGAATTTCATCTAATATCTCAATACTTACAGAATTTGATTTTAAATTATTTGTATACTTTAAAAAACTATTTTTTGGCCAAAACATACCGGCATTATGTGCAACAGGCACTATGGGAAGGTTTGATTGTTTATACATAAAATAAACGCCCGGTAAGTAGGGATACTTTTTTGTATTAGCATCAATCGGTACTCTTGTTCCTTGAGGAAAAATCATAATGGATCGACCTTTTTCTGATGCTTTTTTAGCTTTAACTGAAATTTTTTTTAATGAAGCTAAAGTATTTTCTCTTGAAATAGCTATTGAACCTCCAATCAAGAAATATAAACCAATAATTGGAAGAAAAATTAATTCTTTTTTCAAAACAATTGCTGGCATTTTAAAAAAATCCGTGCAGAAAACTGTTTCCCATGCAGAGTGATGTTTAACCGCATAAATAACTTGTTTTTTTGTATTAAGTTTTCCAATAATATTTATATCTAATCTTAAACAAATTTTCATTCCACTTTTTAAAATCATTCCCCATAGTTTACTTACGATTCTCATCCCTTTATAAGAAAACAACAAAAGTGGCAAGCATAACAATACTAAAACAATTGTTAGGAAATAAAAATAGATATTAAATAAAATTGATTTAATAATATGTTCAAATCTTATAGAGTTATTCATGTAACTATTTTTTCATAATTTTAAACATAAATTTTCCATCACTTTTGTTTGTAATATCAAGTTTCAATCCTTCATTATTACATAAATGCTTAAAATCTATTGGACTAGCAGGATCATCACATATGAAGATATGTTCTTCGTTGAAATCTATATTTTTGATTACTCTTTTAGCTTTCAAAACAGGCAAAGGACACTTTAAACCAGTATAATCATGAGTATTCAAATATCCCTCCATAAAAATTATTTATATTAATTAACAAATTTTTGTCAAAAAGTATTGTATAATTGGAAATAAGATTTTTAAAAATAATTTGTTATGAATATTTGGGGAAAACTTTTAGGAAGTACTGGAGGATACGCCTTAGGAGGACCATTGGGTGCTCTATTAGGTGTAATTGCTGGACACGCAATTGATAAAATTAAAAATAAAAAGTTACCAGAACAAATGGTTGTAAAACAAATTGGATTTACAATTGGAGTAATTGCTTTATCAGCTAAAATGGCAAAAGCTGATGGAAAAGTCACAAGAGAAGAGATCTTATCTTTTAAAAGACAAGTAACAATTCCTAAAAAAGAAATAAATAATTTAGGAAAAATTTGGAATTTAGCTAAAAAATCAACTGCAGGGTATGAAATTTATGCTTCTCAACTAGCAAAGTTATTTGAACCTAAGTCTCAAGTGCTAGAACAATTAATATTTGTTCTTTACAACATAGCTATGTCAGATGGGAAAATCACGATTGAAGAAATGAGTTATTTAGAAAATGTATCTAATATTTTTGGTTTTAATGAAAATGATTTTAATAGAATCAGGTATCATTATGAAGAAAATATGAGTGATCCATATAAAACTCTTGGAGTCGAACCACATACTAATATTAGAGAGATAAAAAATAAATGGATAAAAATGTCGAAGGAAATTCACCCTGACAAACTTTTAGCTTCAGGTGTACCAAAGGAATTTATAAACAAAAATACTAAAAAATTACAAGATATCAATAATGCTTGGGAAAAAATAAAAAAACAGAAAAATAATTCTAATTTTTTACAGAGTTGACATATTTGAAAATAAAATTACTTTTGAGTCGAGAGAGCTATGTAGTTGCTATGTATTAGAGGAAAGTCCGGACTCCACAGAAAAAAAGTGCTGGATAACTTCCAGCGGGGGCAACCCTAGGGAAAGTGCAACAGAAATAATACCGCCATGATTTTGGTAAGGGTGAAATGGTGTGGTAAGAGCACACCGCGTTTATAGCGATATAAATGGCAGTGCAAACCCCACTTGGAGCAAGACCAAATAGAAGAAACAATAAGTTTTTCTGCTTAGTTTCTTGGGTGGGTCGCTAGAAAAACTTGGTAACAAGTTTTCGAGATGAATAACTACAATCATATAATGATACAGAATCCGGCTTATCAGCTCTCTCATAAATTTTTAACAAAAGTATAAAATTTTAATTTTCCCATTGACACCCATAAAAACCCATGTTATCCCATTTATTTAAATAAGATTTGAGGTTTCTCGGTAATTAATCAATGTTTCTATCAACCTCACATAATAAAATAGATAAGAAAGGCAGAGTATCCGTTCCTGCCACATATAGAAATCAACTGGAAATTGAGGGAGGTTCATTAATTTTATTTCAAAGTTTACAATTTAAATGTTTAGAGGGAACAACTGTAAAAAGAATGAAGCAATACATTGACGCTATAGATGACCTAGATGCTATGTCTAATGAAGCATCAATTTTAAGAATGATGATGGCTGATTCATTTGAACTAAAATATGATAGTGAAGGAAGAGTGGTTGTACCAGACAAATTACTTTCTTTTGCTAAGATAAAAAATACTGCTGTATTCATGGGGATTGGTAGGTCTTTTTTGATATGGTCTGATGTAGAATATAAAAACCAATACGATAAAACTCAAAAAATACTTAGTAAAAGTGGTCCTCCAAAATTGATTTTAAAAGCTAAGAGAAGTCAAGTTGATGATTGATAATGAGATAACACATATACCTGTTCTTATTAATCAAATTATGTATCAAATTAAAGATATTAAAAAAGGTCTTTGGATAGATGCAACCTTTGGATTAGGGGGTTATAGTCGATCATTTTTAGAAAATACTAATTGTAATGTTTTTGCCATTGATAGAGATCCAGATGTGAAGAAATATGCTAATACTTTAATAAAAGAATTTAAAAATAGATTTGAGTTCAAGTCTGCTAAATTTTCTGACTTAAATAAATTTACACATTTAAAAAATGTTGTTGGAATTTCCTTTGATCTTGGATTATCGAATTTACAAATTAAAAAATCAGATAGGGGATTTTCCTTTAAACATAATGGTCCATTGGATATGAGAATGTCAAAATCTGGATTAAAAGCCGAGGATTTTTTAAAAAATGTTGATGAAAAAACTCTTGCAGATATCTTGTTTGAATTAGGTGATGAGAGGCATTCTAGAAAAATTGCAAAAGCAATATTTAAGGCAAAAAGAGAAAGCAATATATCTTCGACTTTTAAATTAGCAGAAATTGTTAGAAAAGCTGTGCCTGGCAACAAATTTAAAATTGATAAAGCAACGAAAACTTTTCAGGCAATTAGGATGTTTTTAAATGACGAATTAAAAGAATTAAATAAAGGATTAATTGCAGCAGAAAAAATTTTACAACCAAATGGATTACTTGTTGTTGTTTCATTCCACTCTATCGAAGACAGAATAGTTAAAAATTTCTTTTCATTATGTTCTGGAAAATCTAAAAGTTTTTCTAAGTTTTTTCCGGAAGATAAAAGAAACAAAAGTTTTGAGATATTAACAAAAAAACCTTTAGTTCCTACACAAGAGGAAATTTATAATAATCCTAAATCAAGATCTGCTAAACTTAGAATAGCAATTCGAACCTCGTCAGATCCAGTCCACGAGGTAGCAGCATGATACGTTATCCATCAGTCTTTTGGTTTTTTATCATTCTGATTTCTGGGATTTTTATTTACGAAATTAAAAACTTAATAATTCTTAAAGAAAAAAGAATATTAAGTTTAGAACAGCAAATAAACATTACAAAAGACAAAATCAAGTTATTTAATGCAGAATTTTCTTATTTATCACGTCCAGAGAGGATAGAACAAGTAGCATTAAATTTATTAGGTATGAAAAAAATTTTACCGATTGATATTTGGGATATTAGAGATTTATCAACCACGGAAACAAATGAAGATTTTAATTAAAAAATTTTTATTAATTAAAGAGGAGATCAAAAATGACCCTTAACTTATCTATACCTTCAATTCTAGAAAACACTCAACCAAAAATCTCGGTCATTGGCGTGGGAGGAGCTGGCTGCAATGCTGTAAATACAATGATTAATGCAAATGTTTTAAATGTTGACTTTATGGTTGCAAATACAGATGGACAAGCTCTGTCAAGAAGTCTCACAAAAAAACAAATACAATTAGGTAAACATTTAACCTCTGGTCTAGGAGCAGGATCTGACTCTCAAATAGGAGAACAAGCTGCTCTTGAATCATTAGATGAAATTATTTCTGAAATTGGAGAAATAAATATGTTGTTTATAGCAACAGGAATGGGTGGAGGTACAGGTACTGGTGCCTCACCAATAATCGCTCAAGCAGCAAAAGATAAGGGAATTTTAACTATAGCAGTAGCTACCAAGCCATTTGATTTTGAGGGTAAAAAAAGAATGGAAACAGCTGAAGAGGGGTTAAAAAAATTAAAAGAAACAGTTGATACTATGATAGTAATTCCAAATCAAAACTTGTTTAGAATTGCAAATGAAAAAACAACTTTTGCTGAAGCTTTTAAATTAGCAGATGATGTTTTATATGAGGGAATCTCTGGTATAACTGATCTCATCACTTCTCCTGGAATGATAAATTTAGACTTTTCTGATATCAAAACAGTAATGAAAAACATGGGTAAAGCAATGATTGGAACTGGTGAAAGTTCAGGAGAAGGAAGATCTCAAAAAGCCGCAGAAACTGCTCTCAACAATCCTTTATTGGACAATACATCAATTAATGGAGCTACTTCAATTTTATTAAATATTAAGGGAGGACCCGATATGGGGCTTCTGGAAGTTGATGAGGCTGCAAGCTTAATAAGAGAAAAAGTAGATGAAAATGCAAATATAATCTTTGGTACTTCTGTGAACGAAGAATTGGATGGTATTATAAAAGTATCAATTGTTGCAACAGGAATAGACGGTACAAAATTTAATCTTGTTAAACAAAATGAAAAAGTAGCTACTAATGAATTAGATGATAAACCTAAAGATAATGATAGTTCTACTTTTAATAAAAATGAAAATTATTCAAATAAAACTATGGATGTTGATAATTCAGAACAAATTGATATAGAAACAAAAATTGCTGATTTAGATAGTAATGATGATGAAATATATAACAAGAACCCAATCAATGAAAAAACTGACCCATCAAAAGATTTAACTTCTTTGGACGCCCTAGAGGATAAAAAGAAAGAGTTATCTGAGATAATAAATAACAATAAGATAGATAACGAAGAAATTAACGTCAAAGAAAATACTTTTTTAAAAAAAATATCTGGCTTATTTCAAAACCAAAAAAAGGATGAAATTGCAAATGAAAAGAAAATTGATCCATCAATTTATTCTTTGAATTCTGAGCAAATAAAATTAAAGGAGGATGAAATGAATGAAAAAAATACCCCATTTCTCAAGCTTACTGAAGAACCAAACGAGGAAAAAATT
>QCNN01000010.1 GCA_003213175.1 SAR116 cluster bacterium AG-426-B08
AAAATATAATTAAGTTATCAGAGTTTATATATTTACATAAAGATAATGTTAAAGAAGTTGAGATGAATCCTTTGATAATTAAAAAGGATAATGTAATTGCCTTGGATGCTCTGATAACAATGAACTTAGAGGGAGAGAATTATGCCTGAGATTTTAAAGGATAAAGTAGGTCCACAAAAACAATTTCATCAACATTTAGATGAGGGTAAATTTAAAATTCAAAGAAGCAAAGTTACTGGAGAGTATTTTTTTCATCCTAGAGTTGCTTTTCCAGGAACTGGAGATAGAGATTTAGAGTGGGTTGAAGTAAGTGGAAATGGAGTTGTTCATTCCACAACCTGTAATAGAAGACTTCCAGAAAAAGGAGGTGATTTTAATTTATCTATTATAAAATTGGATGAAGGACCAAAAATGATGGCCATGGTTTTTGGAGTAGAACCAGATAAGGTTGAGATAGGAAACAAAGTTAAAGCAAGGATCATTGAGTTAAAAGGTGAGAACAATATAGTTTTTGATTTAATTAAGGATTAGTAAAATGAATATAAGTGAAATAAGAGGAAAAACAGCTGTTGTAGGTTTAGCTGAAACAGGCTGTGGTGTGACTCCAGGTTGGTCAGCAATGGAGTTAATGGCAACTGCAGTTTATGATGCTTTGGAAGACTCAGGTATAAATATTAAAGAAGTTGATGGATTATTTGCCGCAACCGCATTTCATTCAATGGCTGCAATGTCTTTATCCGAATATTTAGGTATTAGACCTAAGTTTGCAGATGGCTCTAATATTGGTGGCTCAAGTTTTCTATCCCACATTTTGACTGCTGCTATGGCTCTACAAGCAGGATTAATAAATGTAGCTGTTATAGCCTATGGTTCAAATCAAAGAAGTGCAGGAGGGTTTAAAACTATTTCTGAAGCAATGCCATTTGAGGCCCAATATGAACCCAGAATGCCTGTAACAGCTTATGCTTTAGCAGCAAAAAGATATATGCACGAATTTAATGCTAGTAGAAAGCATTTAGCTAATGTAGCAATGGCTGCAAGAGAATGGGCTTTATTAAATCCAAGGGCTTATATGCATGAAAAAGGTTCATTAACTGAAGAGGATATACTTTCTGCAAGACCTATTGTAGATCCATTAGGTAAATTAGATTGTTGTTTGGTTACAGATGGTGCGGCTGCAATAGTAATGACAAGAAGTGACAAAGCTCGAGATACAAGGAACACTCCAATTTATTTACTTGGTGCAGCAATGGAACATCATCATAGAATGATTTCTGAAATGCCTGACTTTACAACTACTTCGGCTGTAGAGAGTGGAAAAAGAGCATTTGAAATGTCTGGATACAAATTTTCTGATATGGATACAGTTCAATTATATGATGCATTTACTATTAACACTATTTTATTTCTCGAAGACTTAGGGTTTTGTAAAAAAGGCGAAGGAAAAGACTTCATCAAAGAAACCTTTCCTGGCGGTTCTTTGCCTGTTAATACAAATGGTGGTGGTCTATCTTGTGTGCATCCAGGCATGTACGGACTTTTTGTTACTCTTGAAGCTCTTAGACAATTACGAAACTCAGCCGGCGATAATGTTGGAGAGAGAAAAGACGGTGGATGGATTAACGATGCCAAAATCTCTCTTGCTCATGGTAATGGAGGCGTTTTATCTAGCCAGGTAACTAATATTTGGGGCTTGGAAGAAACTATTTGATCAAGGTCTTAAAATTACTTTTCCTTTTGTACCTCTATTTAATATCTGTTGAAGAGCAGTTTCAGCATTTTCAAGATCGAACACCTCTTCAATTTTAGGTTTAACCAAACCTTTTTCATACCATCGAAATAGTTCGATCATATTTTTTTGAAAATCATTTTTATTATTTCTAGTAAAAGCTCCCCAAAACACACCAACTACATCAAATTCCTTTACAAGGGCTAAATTAACAGGAAACTTAGGAATTTCACCCGAAGCAAACCCAATTACAAGTATTCTTCCATATCTAGTAAGTGAACGTGCTGAAGCTTCAAATAGTTTTCCACCAACAGGATCAAATATAACATCAACACCTTTTCCATTTGTAATATCTTTCAAACTATCTTTCAAATTTTCGTAACCAATTGAAATATCTGCTCCTAATTTTTTTGTATAATTTTGTTTATCTTTTGATGATGATGCAGCAATAATTTTAGCTCCATATATTTTCCCAACTTGAATTGCAGCTATTCCAGTTGATCCTGAAGCTCCTAAAACCACAAGAGTTTCTCCTTTTTTTAATTTTGCTCTTTGTTTTAGTGCATAATGAGATGTTCCATAAGCACATAACAATGCACAGGCATCGTCATAACTCATCGATTCAGGAATTTTGTATATTCCTGAGTCATTAATTTTTGCAATTTCCGAGTATCCACCTAATTGAGTCAAGCCTGCTACTCTATCTCCAACAACAAAATCACTCACATTAGAGCCTAATTCAGATATTGTGCCAGCAACTTCCATTCCAGGGATGAATGGAAGTTCAGGCTTATGTTGGTATTTGCCTTGAACAATTAATCCGTCAGGAAAGTTTACACCACACGACGCAACTTTAATTATTACATCATCTGGATTATTTATTTTAGGATTTTGTACGTCTTTATATATTAAGTTATTAACAGGACCGTAATTTTCACAAACTATAGCTTTCATATTAAATTTATTTATGGAAAAACAAGTGAAATTGTTTCAGCTATATATGCGGGCTTTTCTTCATATTTTATTTCCATCTCATAAAAGTTTATCATTCGATAACCACCATTTTCCATTAAATTAACTTTTATAATTTTTCTATTTAACCTTACAAAGGATCCTACTTTAACAGGATTAATATATCTGATTTTTTCCGAACCATAGTTTAAAGTTCTACTGGAGTTATTAATTTTTGCAGTTTGAGCCGATAGTAACGGAATCAAAGAAAGCATATAATAGCCATGTGCTATTGTTTTGCCATCCGGCATTTCATTTTTAGCTTTTTCTACATCAACATGAATCCACTGAAAATCACCGGTAGATTCAGCAAAATTATTTATTCTTTCTTGTGTAACTTGATACCAATCACTTGGTGTTAACGGTTTATTCAGAAAGTTTTCTATTTCACTTGGGCTATTAATTTCAATCATTTTTAATTATTTCAAATATATTTATACATGTAATGCGAACGTTCAGAGGTATGCTCTCTAACTTCAGTACTCCAGCGGCCTTTCTCAACTGCAACCGCCCACTCATCACTTTTTACGACACCTGGATTATCTATTTCATACAATGCGACAAATTTCTGACTGGATGCTTCCATGTCTTTGGTCTCACCGGCAATAGAAAATTGAAAAGGTTCACCCTTTGCACGACTGACCTTATTTACACCAGGAACTTCTAAGAGGTAGGGTATATGTTCTGTATCATAAACCTCATTAAATAAATTTTCATACTCTGATTTTACGTTCATAGAGACGATAAAAAGATATTTTGAATTGTTCATAGTTTTCTCATTAATTAAGTTTAATATTAGAGTAACATTAAGATAAAATAAGAATTAAATCAAAACTTCTTTCTTCAAATATTCAAATAGAATTGTTGTTTAATTTATTCTTTTAAACTAGAGTTTATATATGTCCTACAGAAAAAATCTATCTTTAGAAGGTGTAATACCAGCCACATTAATATCATTTAATCAAGATTTATCAATTGACGAAAAAGAGAGCAGAATGCATATCAACTTTTGTGCTAAAACAAAAGGAATATCTGCTATTACTGTCAATGGTCATTCATCTGAAGTACATGCTTGCAATTTTGAAGAACAAAAGCAAATTTTAAGTATGTCTTTAGATGAGGTTGGAGATAATATTCCAATAATTAATGGAGTTTATGCTGATGGTAGTATAGAAGCTTCCAAAATTGCAAAGATGTCTGATGACTTGGGTGCCTCAGCTTTATTGTGTTTTCCACCCCAAAGTATGTCAATGGGAGGTCATCTAAGACCAGAAATGGCTATTGAACATTTTAAAAGAATTGCTGAAAAGACTGACTTGCCCCTTATATGTTTTAATTATCCAGTTTCAGGGAATTTATCATACCCATTTGAAACTCTTTTAAAACTTTTTGAAAAAATCCCCACTATTAAAGCTATCAAGGATTGGTGCAACGACCCAATGTTACATGAAAAACATATAAGAGTATTTCAAAATTTAGATCGTCCTGTAAACGTTCTTACAACACATAGTTCATGGCTTATGTCCTCTCTAGTTATGGGAGCAAATGGTCTTTTGTCAGGTGCTGGAAGTGTTATTGCTGATTTACAGGTAAAATTATTTAATGCTGTTAAATCAAATGATCTCTCAAAGGCAAAAAAGATAAATGATACAATATTTCCATTAGTTCAATTATTTTATAAACCTCCATTTTTAGACATGCATAATAGAATGAAAGAAACGCTTGTTATACTTAACAGAATTGATAAAGCTTTTGTAAGACCTCCATTGATGAAGCTTTCAATAAAAGAAATAGAAACTTTAAGATTAGTAGTAGAAAAATTAAATTTAGAAGAAAATCATAAAGTTGATGCAGCTGAATAATGTTAAGATAAATTTATCTTATGAAGAATAATTTTAAAAATGAGAGTATTTAAGAGTAAAATTAAAAAAAAATATATTGATGATTTAAAAAATCAAATTTCAAATGGAAGAATTATAAACTGGAGTCCTGAGAAAAACAAAAATGCTGGTTTAAAATTTAAAGATTTAAAATATATCTTAAATTATTGGAAAACTAAATTTGATTGGGAAAAACAGGAAGAGGTTTTAAATAAATTCAATCAATACAAATTGAGAATAAATGATGTAGATTTACATTTTTTGCATATTAAATCGAGTTTTAAAAATGCTAAGCCTTTAATGTTAATTCATGGATGGCCTGGGTCTATTTTTGAGTTTTTAGATATAATACCCATGTTATCAAATCCTATAGGCAAAAACAAAAATGATTTTTTACCTTTTGATCTAGTTGTTCCATCTCTTCCTAATGTGGGCTATTCTTTTTCTTTGAATCAAAAACCTAAGGATTTAGATCAAATAGCTTCAATTTTTCTTAAGCTTATGAATAAAATTGGATATAAAAAATATTTTATTCAGGGTGGTGATTTAGGATCTTTTATAGCGTCCATTATGGCAGTAAAAAAACCTAAAAGGGTACTTGGAATTCATATAAATATGTTACCTCTTCCTAGAGGACTAAATAAAAAACCTAAAAACAAATTAGAGCAAAAGTTTTTTTTAGATTTAAAAAATTGGATGCATTTTGAGACTGGTTATCAGGCTATTCAAGGGACAAAACCATTTACTGTTGCCCATGCTTTAAACTGTTCTCCAATTGCACTTTGTTCATACATATCAGAAAAGTTTTATTCTTGGACAGATAATAAAGGAAAGTTATTTAAAACAATTAATATTGATAGAATGCTTGCTAATATTTCACTTTATTGGTTTACAGGATGTATAGGTGGATCATTTTGGCCATATTATATTCGTCATAGATCTGATTGGCCAATTGATAAAAATAAACCTATAGAAGTTCCAACTGGATATAGTGAATTTCCAAAAGAATTATTTTTGCCACCAAAAACATTAGCTGAACAATTTTACAAACAAATTAATTTCTGGAAAAAACATAAAACAGGAGGGCATTTTGCTGCACTAGAACAGCCAGATGAATTGGTACTTGATATTAATGATTTTGTTAAAAAAAATATTTGATTATTATTTACAATTTTTAACTAACTTTTCTATTTTTTTACGAAATTTTTTCGTTGACTGTAAAATAATGTCCATCCTCTTTACGCATAGAGATACCATCAGAGTGAAACTTTAGAATATGATTATAAAATTTAATTTAAATTTGATTAGCTCTTTTAATAGCTTTTTTTATAGTCTTAGAACCTATTTTTCTAATTAAATCTCTTTTATAAACTGCTGAAGTATGTTGATTATCTGATATATCAATACTTAACGCAAATTCATGAAGTTTTTCTTCAAGATTAAGATTATTTTTATTTTCCCACTCTGTTGCCACCGGCTTATCACTTACCCCACCAACTGCAAATCTTGTTTTGAATTTATCAGTTATAGCTGCAAAAGAAGCTATTGCAAAATCCCCAAATTTCTCTGAAATTTCTTCAAATGCATAACCAGTTTCTTTTTGACAAATTGGAAATTCAACTTCAGTTGCAATTTCATTCGTTTCTATTGCTGTTATGAGAGGTCCTAAGAAAAAGTTACTCGCATCAACTTGTCTTTTTCTATATTTGTTTCTGAGTGTAATTTTTCCATTTAACGCTAAGAAGCAAAGAGGTAATTCTGATGTGGGATCTCCATGACAAATTGAACCAATTATTGTTCCTCTCGCTCTATGTTGAGTATGTCCAATGTAGTGTATAGCTTCATAAATTAATGGTAAATCAAATTTTGATTTAACCCTTTTTTCTAAATCTAGTTGTCGATATGTAGGTCCAATCAAAATTGATTTGTTTTTGACAGTTATATAATCAGTATTTTCTATAAAGTTAATATCAATTATAATTTTAGGCTTAATTAATCTCATATTTAACATAGATACTAATGATTGACCACCTGCCAATATTTGAGCATCATCACCATAATCATTTAGAATTGATAAAACTTCGTCAATATTTTTAGCTTGGAAATAATCAAATGGTGGTGGTTTCATTTTTGATACCAAATTTAGTTTTAAAATAATTAATAAAGTTGTTGTTTTTGGATTTATTAACTTTTGAGAATGAATTGAAAAATTGATTAATAATTATCTTGGCCGCTGAATTAAGTAATCTATTGCCAACTGACGAAATTTTCCCACTAACATTGGCTACATATGAATAAGTAATTTTTGTTTTTCCATCAATTTCAGTTAAACTTAAAAAACCTTCACCGCTTCCATGACCCAGTTTTCCATTTGTATTTCCTATTAACTTAAAAGAGTTTTCATGCTTTATATTTGTTAATTTAACAAAAAATTTATATTCACCTTTAATTGGGCCAACTTTTATATTGATTACACCCAAGTAATTATTTTTTTTAATTAACTTAATATTTTTGCAACCAGGAATAATTTTACTCAATGATTCTACATCTAATAATTTTTTCCAAAGATTACTTTTATTCATTTTAATTAAAGTATGACCAAATCCTGATATTGGATAATCAGATTTTAAAAATGTTTCTTTCTTTGTTACTTTTGTGTCTATCTCTAGTTTGTTTTTATTTAGATAGAAATGTATTTTCGATTTAGTCAGTGGAAGTGTTATTTCACTAACGCCAGTGGCATCAGAAAAAGCATTTGCAATTGCAACAGGTGTAGACATACAATTGCCTTCACCGAGCCCTTTTGACCCTAGTGGTGTAAACGGGCTAGGCGACTCAATGTGAATGATGTCAGGTTGATTTATTTCTTTACTAGAAGGCAAAAGGTAATCTTGAAATGTACCTGAAAGAAATGAACCATCTCTTGCATACCTAAATTCTTCTAGTAGAGATGCTCCTACAGCATGAGCATATGCGCCATAAATTTGACCATCTGCAAGCAAAGGGTTAAGAATTTTTCCCGCATCATGTCCAGTTATATATTTATCTATTTTTATAGAAGAATCATTTGGATCTATTTCTACACCACAAACATCAAAGACAAAACCATACACTAGTGAACCATTAATTTCATCTTTTTCATTTGGGGGCTGAATTTTAACATCTGACCAAAAAGCTACTTCTCTTAACCCTTGTTCAATTTCATCAGGAACCTCTCCAGGTGACCAATGTGATATTCCAGCTAATCTTCTGAATGAAATATTATTCTGAAAATTATTTTTATCTATTATTTTACCATTTACAAACTTAATTTGATCTAACTTACAATTTAGTTTTGATGCCGCAATTTTAGTAAGCCTTTTTTTTAGTTTTTTTGCAGCGATTTCAGTAGTTCCAGCCACAGCGCCAGCAAAACGACTAGAATAGTTTCCAGCAGCTATAGACCAAGGATCTTTTTGTGTATCTAAAATTGTATTAATAATTATATCACTTGGATTTAAAGAAAAAATGTCAGCAACTACCTGACTAAGTATAGTATGATGACCTTGACCTTGTGGCACACTATCGCATGAGACATATACACTTCCAGTTGGACCTATAGAGACTGACGAAGAAGCTAATGCTCCCCCTTTATGACCAACTTTTTCCCTTTCAGAATATGGTAGAGCAGTAGTGATGTAACCCATATTCGATATAGAAGGCTCAACAATTACCGAATAACCTATACCATAAAGTTTACCATTTTTTACTGCTTCTGTTTTCCTTCTTAGAATTTTTTTATATGAATTTGAATTTTTAACTTTTCTTATCAATTTTATATAATCTCCAGAGTCTAGTAAAGCACCAGCTGGAGATTTATAGGGGAATTGTTTTTTTTCTAAAATATTTTTTTCTATCACATCGAGATGACTGAGTTTTAATTCATCAGCAATTTTTTTTACAAGTCTCTCTAGAGCATAGTAATGTTGAGGACCACCAAAACCTCTGTTTAATCCACTAGGTGTTTTATTTGTTAAAATAACTCTATTTCTACAACTAATATTTTTTACTTTGTATGGGCCACTTAAATTACCATGCATTCTATACAGTGAGGCCGGTTCTGGAGCTCTTAAATATGCTCCAACATCATCTACTTGATCAAAATCTAATGCATTAATGAAACCATCTTTTGTAACAGAAGCTCTGACTTTTGTTAATCTACCCGTTGCTGAAGATGCAGCTGTAAGGTGTTCTATCCTATCTTCTATCCAAACAATATTTTTCTTAGAAATTTTTGATGCTAAACATGTTAAAATTATCATAGGCATAATCGCTTGTTTTATTCCAAAACTTCCACCAGAATTTTCGATTGAAATTAATCTTAATCTGCCTTCATCAACTTTTAATGCTCTTGATAAAACTGAATGAAGACTGAACGGACCTTGAAAATTAGATTGAACGGTAAAAATATCATCATCAGAATTATAATTAGCATGCACAAAAAAACCCTCTAACGGTGTACAACTATTTCTTGGGTATTTTATCTCAATTTCTACTTCTTTATTTTTTCCATTAAAATATTTTTTGGGTTTTCCATATTCAAAGTATCTATCGCTAACAACATTACTATTTGTTTTACTATGAACAAACTTTGTTTTGGTTGTTAAGGATTCTCTTATATCTAAAATTGGAGTATTAATTGAATATTCAACATCAATTAAATCTATTGCATCTTCTGCTATATACCTGTTTTTAGCAAAAACTAATGCCACAGGTTCGCCGACGTAATTAACCCTATCAACAGCACAACTCCATGATTTGAAATCAGTTCTAATAACAGATAAAAGAGGATTTGATATTTTACAAAAGTCTTCACCAGTTAAGATTAAATATACACCATTAAGTTTTATTGCCTTTTCATAATCTATTTTCTTTATTTCTGCGGAAGCATGTTCTGATCTGAGAACAGCTGTATGAAGCGTATCAACTGGCAATGGTATATCTGCACCAAATTGTCCTTTTCCACTGATTAATTTATCATCTTCTCGTCTGATTATATTACTTCCAACAAAACAATTCTGATATTGTATTTTATTCATGTTTGATCAAGAGCCAATGAACTTGGGTTTTCTCTTTTTATAGAAACTTTCAACACCCTCTTTGAAGTCATTTGAGCTTCTTAATCTTCCATACGCTTCACCCTCTAATTCAATTGAACCATGTAATGTAGAGTTTTGAGTATGATTTAACACTGACTTCATTGTTCTCTGAGCAAGAGGAGAAACATTAATAAGTTCTTGGACTAAGTTTTCAACAGTTTGTTCAAGTTCATTTATTGAAACTAGCTCACATGCTATACCCAAATCATAAGCTTCTTGACCAGTCAATCTTTTTCCTCTCATAATAATATTTTTTGTTCGAGATATTCCAATCATTTTAGCCAGTCTAGCTGACCCCCCTGAACCAGGTATCATCCCAATTTTCATTTCTGGTAAAGATAATTGAGCATCATGAGTAACTACCCTAAAATCACAAGCCAGAGCAAATTCAAAACCGACACCAAAGCAATAACCTTTTATAGCTGCAATTACAGGTTTTCTTAATTTTTCTGGTATCATTACATTTTCTGCTAACTTAGTTAAATCCTCAGGAGACTCTTCTAAAAAGCCAGCAATGTTTCCACCAGAAGAAAAATTGTCACCATCCGATCTCAAAACAATCACTCGAACATCTTGATTTTGGTCAAGTTTCAGAAAGGATTTTGCCATTTCTTCTCTTTGAGGATAAAAAACAACATTAAGAGGCGGTCTTGAAAGCACTAAATCTGCTCGTTCTTTTTTTTTATCTATTTCTAATCTAAAACCATCAAAAGTTTGAACTTGCAAATGTTTCTCCCAGGGTGTCCTTTATTTATTCTGCAGCCTTATTTGTTTTTGTAGGTACATCATATTTATCCATTACATTATCAACAACAGACTCAAAATGTTCCCAAGGTGTTTCTCTAAAATTATGATTTCTAATTATAAATGATGCTCCAGCATAAAACTTTTCATACTGAAGCTGACGACCAGCGAATTCAGAACCAACCACATCCCAGGCTAATTTAAATAGCTTCATTCTATCTATTGCGTTCATTTGAGGGGTTTGAAAGTATTTTTCAAAATCTTCTACAAGTTCTTTATTGTTCATTACTTTTGCACTGGCAGGCATTTGGAAAACCCCACCTCCACACAAGTTTCTCAATTCATCTATGATCATAGAATAATTATCAGTACAAAAATTTAAAGCAGCGTACATCATTCTTCTATTAAAGGTTTTAAAACTTTTAGGCCAATCTTCAGCTTTTTCAATTTGGCCAAAAATCATTCCAGATAACGTTGCTTCAAGAGCAGACATTTTTCCTAGAGTTTCTCTTACACTTGGAACTTCGTCAGCACCTGTTGCCTTAGCTACTTTCGAACACAATCCAACAATCAACTCCATTTTTGACCAATATCTTACATTTGATTGGTGATTACCATAACAGTGAGCAGGTGTTTTAAAATAAATTTCTCTTGCTTGAATAGCATCATTCATCACAAAAACTCTTTCCCAAGGAACTAGAACGTTTTCACACATAACTAAAACATCAGTTTCATCTTGATTCCAAGAAAGAGGGGCATCAAATTGATTATCGTAATGATTTGATAAAGGTTGTCTCATCCATAGTTTTAATCCCTTGGAATTACAAGGTATTGAACATGTGATGGACTGCTTAACTTGATCTGGTGCAAGTGGGATTAAATTACCTATCCAAATTTCATTAGCAAAAACTGCACTAGTTGCTAACATTTTCATGCCAGATATGATTACACCTTTATCAGTTTCGTCAACTACGGTTAAAGTTGGAATCGGGAGGTTTCTTTTCTCATAGAATTCTGGATTTCTAGCTGCTTGTGGGGGAACCACAGCATATGAAGCAAAAACATCATTTTTTTTCATATATTTGTAATAGTTAATAAGATTATCACTAAACTTGTAATTATTATTATCAAAAATTTCTGGACTTGTTGACATTCCAGTAACAAAGCTAGCTACATGGTCCATCGAACGTCCCATCATACCAGAAGTATGATCAGCAATTATTTTATGAGCTTTAGATCGTTTTCTGAGATCATCTTTATTTTTAGCTTGAATAAACCAAGTTGAATAACGTTCACCATTTTCTTCATAACTTAAATCATCTTTAAATTCAGATTGATGTTTTAAATCATACAACTGAGAGACTGTAGCAGCAGCTCTTTTAAAGGCTGGATGGGTGGTAACATTTTTGATTTCTTCATCCCCTACAAAAATTGTTCTTCCATCATTAATTTGTTCTAGATGTTCTTTTCCAGATTTAATCATAGCTAAAAATTTTCCCTATTTTTATAGTAATGTAACTCAAATAAAGTACACCCATTATCAGATTTAAAAGGTCCGTGGTAAACACCAGGTGGTCTGCATGCAAAAGTAGAGTGATCAAATTTTTCTCCACCATTACCATGCTCATCATTACCTACTATTAAATCACCTTTTACCAAAAACACTTCCTCCCAATGATCATGTACAAATTGAACTTTTGTAAAAACACCAGGTTCAAACCTTAACAATCTTGACCTGCTACCAGTTTTTTTCTCTTCATCTATATCTGAAGCAAGAATTTTTTGTTTTATCCCACTTGGGTAACCAGGTGGTGTTTCCCATCCTTCAGTGTCTGAGACAAACTCAAATTCAATATGTGGCTTTTTCTTCATATCTAAATAATGATATAATTAGTTAAAATTGTCTAGTTCATATTGACCAGATAAAATTTTACGCCTTAAAATTTTACCTGTAGGTGATTTAGGTATTTCTTTTATAAAAACATATGATTTTGGTCTTTTAAAATTTGCTAGTTTTGAATTTTTGCAATGATCATCTAAAGATTTCACATCAATTTTTTTTGAGCATTTCACAAACGCTGAAATCTTTTGACCCCATTTTTCATCTTTTAGACCTACCACTACAACTTCTAGGACATTTTCATGAAGAGACAAAGTGTTTTCAATTTCAATTGGTGAAATGTTTTCACCACCTGATATTATCATATCATCCACTCTACCTGTAACATAAAGATCTCCATATCTGTCAAAGTATCCAGTATCTTTAGTAAAATACCAATTATCAACTATTGACTTTTTATTAATTTCAGGTCTTTTTAAATAGCCATTAAAAGATTCATCGCTTAAAATATTTGCAATTATTTCACCTTCCTCACCAACTAAAGTTAAATCATTGGGATTATTTGAGTTAATTTTGACTACTCTTATCATCTGATTTAAACCCGCTTTGCCAGCAGATCCAGGCTTATCAAAAGCTTTTGGTTCAATAGTAAATGTGTAGATTTCAGATGATCCATAATGATTTACTAAATGTTTTGCATTAAAGTTATTTCTAATTTTTTTTATTAAACCACTTGTCATTGATGCGCCAGCAAAACCTAATTTCTTGCAAGAAATAACTCTTTCTTTGTTGAATGAAGAAAATTCAATTAAATCATGAAATAATGTTGGTACTAAGTAAAGAGAAGTGATTTTAAAATTTTCTATTAGATTTAATGTCTCACTTGCAGAGAATTTAGGTTGAACAACAAATCTTCCATTAACTAAACTCATTGCTAATAAAGAGCGAACACCCATAGTGTGATACAATGGCATAACTCCAAGCGTTGACTCATATCTTTCATATAAGTTTTGTGCCACATGAGCCATGGCAGAACTTCTCTCTGCTAAGTGAGTTCTTGGAACACCTTTAGGATTTCCAGTTGTACCAGAAGTATATAAAATTAGAGAAATATCTTCAGGTTTTGCATAAGATTTTAAAAATGGTTTATTTTCAATTAAGAGATCTTTAAATATTATAAAATTATTTGATTTTTTTCCTAAAGTTATTTGAATTAATTTTTTAGTTTCTTTTGACAATTGTACTTCATCACAACTTATATCTTGAAATATGATAGCCTTTGCCTCGGAGTCTTGTACAAAAAAATCTATTTCCTTAGCTTTTGCTCTCCAATTAATAGGAACTATAATTATGCCAGTTATTTGACAAGACCAATGCACAGTACATGCTTCAAAATTATTTTGAAGCACAGTCAAAATTTTGTCACCTTTTTTCAAACCAAGTTGAAACAAGGAATTAGATAAATTTGATATTATTTTAAACCATTCTAAATATGTAAGACTTTTATTATTATAAGTTAATGCAATAGATGAGGGGTCTCTATTTACAGATGCTATGAGTGATGATCCCAGATCCAACATTAAGATATTTCTTTTGTATATCTTTTTTTAATTACTTCAGATACCGCTAAAATTATCCCAGTGTAACCTGTACATCTACAAATATTACCACTTAGTTTTTTCCTAATATCTGTTTCACTATAATTAACTTTTTCATTCAATAACGATATAATTGTTATAAAAAAGCCAGGAGTACAATACCCACATTGAAGAGCATGATGTTTTTTTAAAGCTTGTCTAAGATCTTTATATTCATCTTTATTTGCAACTCCCTCAATAGTGACTATATGACTATTTTTAACTTGTGCAGCTAACATTAAACAAGATCTTATTGGATTTCCATTAAATAAAATTGTACAAGCTCCACATATTCCATGTTCACAACCAACGTGTGTTCCTGTAAGACCACAATTATTTCTCAAAAAATCACTAAGTAATAACCTTGGTTCAACTTTTTTTTCAACAAACTTATTGTTAAGTTTGAATTTAATATTTAGTTTATTTTCTGAGTTATGTAATTCCATAAAAAACTAATTTTTATATGATTGTATTAATTTAAAACGCATCGTTTTACCTGAACCTGTTCTTGGTATATTATCTGTCAAGATTATTTTTTCAGGTACCTTATAATCAGAAATTAATTTTTTGCATTTATTAATAATTTTTTGTTCATTTAATTCATGTCCTTCCTTGATTATAACAAATGCACCAGGAACCTCTCCTAATTGTTCGTGAGGTAAACCAACAACAGCGCAGTCCAATATTTCTTCATTTTTTAAAATAGCTTCCTCGACTTCAGTAGGAGAAATATTTTGTCCACCTCTAATAATTATTTCTTTTAATCGACCTGTAATTGTTAAAAACCCATTTTCATCTTGTTTAGCTAAATCTCCAGTATAGTACCAACCATCTTTTAAGACTTTTTTGGTTTCCTCAATCTTGTTATGGTAACCTAACATCACGTTTGGACCTCTACAAATCAACTCACCTTCCTCGTTTGATTTGACATCAATATTATTTTGAGGATTAATTATCCTTACACTTAAACCAGGTAAAGCCAAACCACAAGAGCCCATTGTTCTGTTTTCACCAGGCCAATTCATAGTTACGAATGTAGACGTTTCTGTAATTCCATATCCATCCAATAACTCTATTTTGAAAAATTTTTCAAAGTCTTTATTTAATTGAGAGGGCATAATTGCGCCAGCTGAAACACATCTATTGATATCATTTAACTGCAATTTTTCATTTTTTGCAGTAGTAAGTAAATAATGAAACATAGTTGGAACACCAGGAAGCAGAGTATATTTAAATTTTTTAACCTGATCAAAAATCATTTTAGGAGAAAATTTTTCGAGTAAATATTCTGTAGCTCCTGAAGCTAAAATGCCTAGCACACACAAATTTAATGCATAAGAGTGAAATAGAGGTAGTGGTGAAAGAACATTATCATTTTTATTTAGACCTATTATAGGCATACAACAAGAAGCTACAATCCAAAGCATACTTCTTGATGTTAAGACCACTCCTTTTGGCTGACCGGTTGTTCCTGAAGTATATAAAATATATCCAGGATGATCTATTTCATCATCAATTAGTTGAAAATTATTATTATTTTTTTTTCTAAGGTGCTGTAAATTATTTAAAGAATTTTCATTCTCTTCAATATATATTACCTTAGTTGATAGATTTTTTTGAATAATGAAATTATCTAGCTGTTTTTTAAATTTTTTAGAAGTGATGACTAACTTGCTCGATGAGTCTAATAATTTATATTCAATTTCCGCAAACGTAGATTCAAAACTTATAGGAACAACCACACATCCTAATCTTAATATAGAAAAACACGAAACAATCCAATTAACTGAATTTGGAAGAATTATAGCTATAGCATCACCTGATTTTATATCTAAATCCTTAAAATTCTTTGCTAAATTTGAAGTTTCTATATTCAATTGTTCATAAGATATATCTTCATTTTTGTCAGAAAAAGCCAATTTAGTTTTTAAGTTTTCGGCTTGTTTTTGTAAAAGAAAATTAATTGGTTTTATGATTTCTTTAAATATCATTTTTCCTCTCTAGAGTTATATTTATATCATGCAGAAGCCACCATTTATACTTATAACTTGACCAGTAATCCAATTTGCATTTTTAGAACATAAAAATGTTACCATTGGAGCAACGTCTTCTGCATTTCCAATTCTTTTAAGTGGATAAGATTTTAAAATTTTTTCCATATTTTTATCTAAAAATTCATTATTAGAATGAGATGTTTTGACTAGGCCTAGTGAAATTGTGTTCACAGTAATATCATACCTTCCTAATTCTTTTGCTAAAGACTTGCCTAATGCTATTGTTCCACCTCTTGCGGCGGCAGTAATGGCCAAGTTAGCTTCACCTATTCGAGAGCTATCGCCAACAATATTTATAATTCTACCATTATGATTTTTAATCATTTTTTCTATAACTAAATGACAACAATTTATAGAACCTTTCAAACAGATATCTATTTGTTTATCCCATTCTTTAGGAGTAGACTCTATGAATCTCTCTATTCTGGTATAACCTGCATTATTAATTAAAATATCAATTTCTCCAAAATCAACATTTATTTGTTCTATTGTATTTTTCATTTCATGATAATTAGAAATATCACCTTTATAAGCTTTGGCATTTCCTCCAAGTTTTTTTATATCAGCAACAGTTTCTTCAGCTTCTTTTGATGAGGAATTATAGTTTACAGCCACGATTGCTTTTTCTGAAGCTAAATTCAATGAAATTAATTTACCAATATCTCTTCCTCCACCAGTAACAAGGGCTATTTTATTTTCTAAATCTAGTTTCATTTTATTTTGCTCCGCTCTTAATTAAATTATATAATTTATCTCTTGAAATTGGAAGTTCAGTTATTTCAATGTTTAGATGAGAAATTGCATTACTTACTGCATTTGCTATAGCAGCGACTGACCCAATTGTACCTCCTTCTCCCATGCCTTTAAATTTCCCCAGATTATCCGGTAAAAATTTTTCAATATGTTCAATTTTAATGTTAGGAACTTCACATGTTGTAGGTAGAAGATAGTCGGCCAAGGTGGCAGTTTGCAATTGACCCGATTCGTCATATCTTAATTCTTCGTACAGAGCAGCACCTATACCTTGAGCCACGCCACCATGAACCTGCCCATCAACAATCATAGGATTGATAACTTTTCCACAATCTTCAGAAACAACATAGTCTCTAATTTTTATTTTATATGTTTCAGAGTCAATTTCTACAACGGCGATATGTGTTGCAGTAGTTGTAGCGCCAAAAATTGGATCATATGTTTCAAGGGCTATGAGAGGTTTTCGAAGTTTTATCGGTAAGGTTTCCATATCTGAGTAAACTGCACGCGCTAATTCATGAAAACTTATTTTTTTATTAGTATTTTTTTCAAAAATAAAGCCTTCATTTACATGAATATTTTTCTTGTTTGTTTCAAAAATATGAGATGCAATTTTAATTATTTGTTGTTTTAATTTTTTGGAAGACTTGATAGCAACACTACCAGCTATTGCTGCACTTCTACTTGCATATGTTCCAGTCCCATGTTTAATAAATGATGTATTACCTTGATTAATTTTTATATCTTCAATTTTTGCACCTAGCATTTCTGCTATAATTTGAGCCAAAGTTGTTTCCAATCCTTGCCCATGAGAAGCAATACCAAAAGTTGCAGAGATGCTTCCAGTAGCATCAATTTCAATTATACCAGTTTCCGTTCCAGTATTAAGGGGCATTCCAGGTGCAACAGATATTTTAGACCCTATTCCAGTTAGTTCTCCATAAGAGGCAATACCAATTCCAATCCAATTTTTATTATTTTTATTATTTATTTTTTTAAATTTTTTATATTTAATAATCTTTAAAGCTGACTTGAGACAATTTTTAAATCCTGCTTTATCCCAGACTATCCCTGAACCAATTTTATAGGGAAAATCTTTTTTATCTATCATATTTTGCAGACGCAACTTTGCCGGGTCAATTTTTAATTTCTTTGATGCAATATCTATTAATCTTTCGATTGCAAAAACAGCGGCTGGTCTACCAACTCCACGATATGGTCCTGTAGGAGGTTTATTTGTAACAACACACTTTACATTTACATTAAAATTATCAATCTTATAAGGTCCTTGTAAAAAACCGGCAACTTGCATAGGTTCTAAAGCTGCCGTCCAGGGATAAATGGAATATGAACCAACATCACCAAAAATATTACCAAATAAACCAATAAATTCACCGGATGACTTAAAAAATAATTCAACCTCCATTATTTCTTCAAAACCTTGACTGGTTGACATTAAGTCTTCAAATCGATCTGAAATCCATTTAATAGGTCGTTTGAATTTTTGACATAATAATACTGTAATTATTTCTTCTGGATATAAAGAAGCTTTTCCACCAAACCCTCCTCCAACATCAGGTGCCACTACATTTAGTTTATTTCCAGGAATCTTAAGAAATTGACAAAGAGCATCTTTTATCACGCCTGGGACTTGTGAAGATGAATATAAAGTAAGTGCATCATTAATTTTATCTATATTACAAACATAGCTTCTTGTTTCCATTGATACAGGGGATTTCCTTGTCATAGAAAAATTATTTTTTACACTTAAAATTTTTTCATCTCTTTTAAATTGTATATCTCCTTTGTTAAATGTTCTCTCTAGTATGGTATTTGATTTGATTTCATTATGTAAAATAGCCGAATTAGATTTTATACTATCTTTTACATTTATTACTGGTTCAAGATTTTCAATTTCAACATCAACAAGTTCTATTGCATCTTCTGCTATATATCTATTATCCGCTACTATAACTGCAATGGGTTCACCAACATATCTAACCTTATCTACACACAAAATATTTTGATTGGTTGCATAATAATTTTTCATTCGTGATGGGGACTTTATTGGAGGTACATCTTTAAAATCTTCATGTGTAAATATACCATAGATACCTTTTAATTTTTCTGCTTTATCTTTATTAATTGATCTAATTTTTCCATGTGCGGTATCACTTCTCAAAAAACATAAATGTAATTGGTCTGGAAAATTTAAATCAGAAGTATAAACACCTTTACCTGATAGCAATCTATCATCTTCAAACCTTAGTACATTTTTACCTATGTATTTTTTTGATTCATCATTCATTTAATTATAAATGACCCCCATATCCAGATTATTTTTCCATTGATTATCATCATGTCCACAAACAATAATATATCCAGATTTTTTTATTATTTTTAATTCCTCATAAGATTTTAATATCAACTGTGGATTCCATGCATTTTTTGGAACTTCCTCTTTATCTAAATTTCTCTCTAGGCTCAGGGCATCAGATGCTATTACAAATCTAGTTTTTTCTAAATTTACTAGTAATCCTATAGAGCCGGGTGTATGTCCTGGTAGGTTTATGGTAACAATACGAGAGTCATCAAAAACATCAAAATTATGATTTAGAGTCTTTAATTTCATTGGTAAATCCCATTCTTTTTTTATATATCCCATAAGATTTGCATTTTCATGATTTGCACTTTGAATTTCTTTTTCATGACAATAAAATTCCGCATTTTTAAAAAATTCGTTACATCCGCAGTGATCTGGGTGCAAATGGGAGTTAATAACTAGGTCTATATCATCTGGAGAAATTCCAATAGTTGCTAGTTCAGTGATTAAGTTTTTCCCATTCATGTTTATCGGTTTCATGATTTTCGATAAACCACCCCATCTTTCAAATGCATTTATCTCTACTGATGGATGACATCCTGTATCAAAAAGAATGTTTGTTTTTTTATAGTTGATATAGGTTGAAATCACAGGAAGTTCGAATTTTTCATCTGTAGTTAAATTAGGAACAAAGATTTTTTTTTTCATTTGTACTCTGCCAGAGTTTAAGAAATGTAAATTCATTTTTTATTCCTAATTTTAATTAATTCTAAAACAGCTTTAATAATGTTTTCATAACCAGTGCATCTACATAAATTACCAGATAGTGCCTTTCTAATTTCGTTTTCACTTTGAAATTTTTCATTTTCAATTAATTCGTCCACTGTAATCAAAAATCCTGGTGTGCAAAAACCACATTGCAATGCATGAAATTTTTTAAAAGTTTTTAAAATTAACTTTTTTTGTGGATTTGAATTTAAACTTTCTACTGTTTCGACTTTTTTTCCATGAAGTTGCACTGCAAATTTCAAACATGATCGGGATGTAACGCCATCTATTTTTATCGTGCATGACCCACAAACACCATGTTCACATCCCACATGAGTACCTGTTAAATTCAAATTATCTCTTATAAAATCTGAGGCAAGTAATCTGGGTTCTATTATTTTTGTATATTTTTTGTCATTAACTATTGTTTCAATTTTAAACTTATTAATCATTTAATTTACTTAAAATTTGTTTTTTAGCTGAATTAATAGCTTTTTTTAATAAAACTATCGACAAGTGTTTTTTGTATTCTTCTGAGCTATGATTGTCAGAAATAGGGTGTATGTTAGTAAGAACAATTTTTTCATCAAATTTACATAAATCTTCGTTAATATTCATTCCAATGATAAAATTTTCAATATTATTTAATTTTATAACTTTTTCATCAACTCCACCAATTATTATATTTGCATTTTTTATTATATTATTATTTTCAATCTCAATGATAACACCTGTTTCAACTATGGCAAAATCTCCTTCTCTTGGAGATTCTTCATGAAAAGACCAACCATATAAATTTTGAATTTTAGGTATTTTTATTGAGATAATTATTTCATTCTCTTTCAAATTTGTAACAAAGTGACTTTCAAAAAATTTTGTTGCAGGTATTTCTCTTGTATTTTTTTTACTTTTAACCTTAATTGAACAATCTAAAAGATTAATTAATAATGGCCACTCTGATGCAGGATCAGCATTTGCTATACTTCCTCCAACGGTACCTTGATTCCTTATTGTATGATGTGCAACATTTTTTAATGCATTTGAAATAACAGGAAAGTATTTTTTTAAACAAATAGAGTTAATTGCATTTGTATGAGTTAAGAGAGAACCAATCTCAACATAATCTTTCTCTTCAGTAACATTTTTAAGTTCATTAATATTACTTATATCAATAATTAAATCAGGCTGTGCCAATCTAAAGTTCATCATTGGCACTAAACTTTGTCCTCCTGCGATTAATCTTGCATTATCATTACTGGACAATGCATCTAGAGCGTTTTCAATTGTGGTTACATTTAAATAGTTAAAAGGACTAGGTTTCAATTTTTTGCCTGGAAAAAAATATTTGATATTAATTTATTTTTTTTTAATTTCTCCACGTTCAATAATAAAAGTTCTATCCAGCATTTTATCATAATGCCCAGCATTACTTTCAGCAACTAAAGTGGTAACGCCTTCTTTTTTTAAATTATTAAGTATTTCAATTATTCTTCTTGTGAGTGCTGGTGCAATTCCCTCCGTTGGTTCATCTAGGAGTAACAACTTTTTACCAACCATTAAAGCTCTGGATAAAGCTATTAATTTTTGCTGCCCTCCAGAAAGACTGGTTGATGGCCTATCTTTTAGTTCATTTGCTTCTGGGATTATTTTATAAATCCATTTTAATCTTTCTTGCCAGTCATCAATATTAACCGCCCAAACTGGTATCATTATATTTTCTTCTGAAGTCATTGAAGGAATTAACCTTCTATCTTCTGGCATATAACCTATAAAATTATTAGCTCTTATTTCAGATGGCAAGCTGGTAAGATCATTATTTTCAAATTCTATTTTACCAGATTTTGTTTTTAATATTCCCATTATGGTTTTCAATAAAGTAGTCTTTCCAGCCCCATTTCTTCCAATTAATCCAACCATTTCGCCTTGATTAAGGTTTAAACTAGCATTCTTTAGGATACCAACTGGACCTATATCAACATTAATTTTATTCAAATTTAACATTTTGCATTATCCTCAAACTATCAAGAACCTAGAACATATTGAATAACTTTTTTATTTTTAAGAGCTTTTTTAGGAGTGTCGTCACAAATAACTTGTCCCTGATAAAATGCTATAACTCTATCAACATATCTTTCAACTATTTCCATATCATGTTCTACAAAAAGAACTGTAGTACCACTTTTTTTAAGAGCAGAAATAACTATATCCATTATCCCAAATTTTTCTTCAACAGAGACACCCGATGTTGGTTCGTCTAACAGAAGAACCTTTGGGTTTCCAACTACAGCCATTGCTATATCAAGCAATTTACGCATTCCTTGTGATAAAGTACTAACTATTAGATCACTTTGTTTTTTAATTTTGTATAAGTCTAAAATTTTGTCACACTCTTTAGACAATTTTTCATCTTCAAGGGGAAGTAATAATTGACCACCTTTCTTTTTTGACAGTGACATTGCAATCATTAAATTTTGCTTCACAGTCATAGTCATAAAAACTTGGCTAACTTGGAAAGATCTACAAACGCCAATGTGAGTTGCCTCTCTTGGTTTAATTCCTGTAATGTCGTTACCTAAAAAATGAATTTTACCAGATGTTGGTTTCAAATATCCAGTAATCATATTAACAAATACGGTTTTGCCAGCACCATTTGCACCAATAATACCAATAATTTCTCCCTCTTTTACAGAAATATTAATATTTTGAGCAGCAATTATACCAGAAAATGATTTTTGTAGGTCTTTAGTTTGAAGGATAAAATGATTATTCATTATTTTTTTTCCTCAAAAAATTTAATTTTTGAAATAATGACCATAAACCACCAGGTGAGAAAAAGATTATGGCTAATAATGTACCACCTATTATCATTTGCCAAGCTTGAGGTGCCCACTCAAAGGCATAAGTTCTTATAAATTCAAATATTACGGCGCCAATAAAAGGTGCAAGTATATTACCTAAACCTGACATTATTGTTACAAAAACTAACTCACCAGACACACTCCACAGAACCATGGAATCTGGGTCCACCTGACCTAAACTTGCAGCCATCAGACCTCCTGCTCCACCAGCCAAACATGCTGATATGACATATTTTATGTGAATAGCCTTTTCCACCGAGTAACCTAAATATTCAACTCTTATTTCATTATCTTGTATTGCAGTTGTCAAATGTCCTAAACTTGACCTTAGATAAGCTTGAGCAAAAATTATTGCTAAAATAACTACAAGACCTATGAAGTTGAACAGAGCTATTCTGCCTAATTCAGTTCCAAAAAAAGTAGAGGGTGAAATTGACATTCCATCTGTTGAACCTAAAAATTCAGCTTTGGCTAACAATCCGTATAAGACCATTGAAAAAGCTAAAGAGAGCATTGCAAAGAAAATTTCTCTGTATTTTCTCAATATAAACCCAAGAGCAAAACCAAGTAACCCAGCAGCTGCAACAGCAATTAATAATCTAAGAAAAATATCAGTAACTCCAAAAAACTTTTGACACAGAGCAACCGCATATGCTCCAAAACCATAGTACAATGCATGACCAAAAGATACGAGGTTAGTTCTCCATAGTATCATCAACCCAAGTACTGCCAAACCCCTAGACATTCCATACATAAAGTTATTTGACATCCATTCGGGTAGAATAAAACTACCAAATATTAGTAAAATAAAAATTACTCCGATAGAAGTTTGGACACTTTGATCTTTTAAAATACCCTTAAACATTAAATCTTCCTTGGCTTTGGAGGAGCAAAAAGTCCTTGAGGTTTTATAATTAAAACTATGGCCATAACCGCATATATGATAAATAACTCTAAGACTGGAGCTTGATGAACAGCAAAAGCTCTTATCATTCCAACCATTAAAGAACCTATTAAAGCTCCAGGCACAGAACCCATGCCACCAATAACAACTACTGCAAAACTCATGACAACAACATCAATTGCAAAACCTGGTGAAATAGATATTGTAGGAGCAACGTAGGCCCCTCCTAATGCACCAAGCATTCCTCCAATAATAAATGTAATTAAGTAAACGTTAGTCACATTTATACCCATGGAAACACTTACTTCACGGTCAAAAATAACAGATTGTAGTAATTTTCCCCATTTTGTTTTTTTCAAAAAATACCAGCAAATAAATGCAACTACAACAGCAAGGCCTGATAATGTCAGAGAATAAACTCCTTGATAGACACCAGCTATTTCAAGACCTCCAAGTTCCATTGCCGGATAATATGGCATGAGCGGATCGGCGCCGAAAACTATTAGAATTAAATCTTCTAAGATCCAAAAAATTCCAAAAGTGGCTAGAACAATCAGATGAATATCTTCCCCATACATTTTTCTTAAAATAAATCTTTCAATTATAAATCCAAAAAATAAACCAGCAACAATTGCAGCCATGAATATAGAGAAGTAATAAAACATGGAATTATATTCATTTTCACCTAAATAAATTATTGCAATCGATGCAAGGTAAGCGCCCCATGCATAAAAACTACCGTGAGCGACATTAAGAATTTTCATTACTCCAAATGTTATAGTAAGTCCTAAGCTTACTATAAACAAATATGAAGCATAAACTAAGCCGTCTAATAATACTGTTGTAAGAAATTGCATAAAAAAATCATCAAAAAGAAATTTAAGGAGGAAAAATCCTCCTTAAATTATTAAAATTTATTCACACTTTCTACCTGGCATTCCATTATTTATCCAATCTTCTGATTTAACACCAGCCGGTGGATAAATGCATGAGGCAGCATATGTTTTTAAATTTTCAACTTCAGGCTCACCTTTTGCCTTATTATATTTTGTTATACCATAGGAAATTGCATGAACAGCTTGATGTCCACCACCTCTAGTAAACTCAATAGTATCAACAAAAGATTTAAATTTCATACCTTTCATCGCAGAAATGGCCTGATCTTGAGTTGGGAACTTTCCTGCAGATGCTGCAGCCTTATCCATAGCAAGTTTGTAAGCCATCACGCTTCTAGCATATTGATATGATGGACCCAAAGGCCATGCTTTATATCTTTTTTTGTATTCACTTACAAACCAGGTATTTAATGGATCTTTATTATCTCTAACATTTAACCCAACAAGTCCTCTTGTTCCCATAATAACACCATCAGGGAACTTTTTACCCAAAGTATCTACAGCAGAACCACCTACAGATGAAACCACGATCTTTTGTTTGAAGAAACCTCTAACCATAGCTTGAAGAACAAAAGCTTCCCAGTCTCCATTCCAAAAACTACTATGAACAACCTTTGCTTTGTCAAGAGACAGGGCAGATATTTCTGTTCCATACTGACCGGCAAATAGTTTTGGGAATTGAGGTTTACTTGAACCAACTGCACTTGGCATGTAAACCTTCATTCCAAGTTCAAAAAACTTGTATGAATCTTGACCCCAAGCATAGTTTTGGTTAATACCAGTATACATTTTTCCAGCTGTTGTCATTTTACCTTTAAAATACTCATCAGCGATATACTTTGCAGCAGCTAAACTATCTCCGACAGCATTAGCTTGAGTTCTAAAAACATGAGATCTTAACTTTTCTTCATATAGACGCGGGGTACCACAAGTTGAAAAAACAGTAAGCATTTTTAATTCATCTGCAACAGGTCCTATTGCCATACAGTTACCTGATGAAATATAGCCTATCATTGCATCTACATTTTGTTTTTGAACAAAATCACGAAACAATGCAACTTGCTTTGTTCCACCGCCAGATTCGTCACTATAAATAGCGTCTAATGTTGCACCAGCAAATCCTTTTTTATTGTAAGGTGCAGGCATTGTTCCAGCGTTGATAGCATCAATTACTAATTCAGCTCCTTGCTTGGCTGGAATGCCAAATGGACCACCTGCTGGTCCAGTTAAAAAAGATACAACCCCAACTTTGATTCTATCTTTAGCATAAACTGAAGTTGTAAATAATGTTCCTATAACGAATAAAAACGTCAAGAAAACACTGGATACAGTTTTCATTGTACCAAATTTCATATTTATCTCCTCCTGAAGGTCAATTGAATAAGATGATATTGAAGAAAAAAAAATAATAATCAAGACACAAATTTATTATTTTAATGTATTTGTTAAATAATTTTATTTTTCTGTAAATTTAAAAACAAAAAAACCTGCGATTAAACCCCAGAAAGGCGCACCTATATTCATAAAGTTTATCTCAGACAGGGTTACAAGAAAAGTTACCAAAGCACTTAACGCCCTTTCATTTTTAAATGCATCAACAAAAGATTGTTTAAGAACTGTCAAAAGAGCTAATCCACCTAAAGTAGCAATAAACTCTTTAGGTAGATTTTCCATAAGATCTAATACATAAGGTGAATAAAGTCCAAAAACAACGCATAAAATAGAAAAGATAATTGCTGAAATAAAATGATATTTTACATTTTGATCATTTATTATTATTCCAGTAACGGGACCAGTTAAGCACGTAGAAACTGCTCCAAAATAAGCATTAACAAAAGAACCAAACCCACAAGAATATGTTATTTGATTAATTGGGGGTTGATAACCTCGACTTTCTAATAAAGCCAACCCTTGTCCATTTTGTATGAAAATTACTGTGATTATAAGTGGAATTGTTAACTCTATTATAGAATTTAAATTGAATTCTGGTGAAGTTAAATAAGGTACAATAATATTTGGTTCGTAATCACTATAATTGAAGTCAGTTTGAAAATGAACAAATATTAATCCAGATATTAAACAACAGAATAAAGGAGGAGGAAATTTTATTTTTTTAGAAATTATTAAAGCTATGAAAAAGCTTAATGTCATTATCCCACATAAAACAAAATTTGTCTTTAATGAGTTCACCCAGTTCAAACAAAAGCTTATAAAAATGGCACCTACCATTCCCATCACAATTTCTATTGGAATATTTTTTTTCAAAAATGAAATCAAATTTGTAAAACTAAGAAAAACTAATATTGCACTTGAAATAATGTATACACCCACAATTTCTTCCATTGAGTAAGTTTTTAATGAAAATCCAATTAAAATCATTCCAGGAATGCTCCACATAAAAATTAGGGGTTGTTTATATATCAGTGTGATAATAATGCTCAAAATACCATTTATTGCAAAACAACCAAATAACCAGACAGAAACATAATCAAAATCTATATTATTTGTGGAAGTTATTGACAGTATTATTGCTACTGGACCTGTAATAGCAAAAAGAAAAGCAACAAAACCATCAACGAAATTATTTATAGTTATTTTACTCATGATTAATCATTTAAAAATTTTATTTTTTTTTTGGAGTTAATTTTAAAATTTTTACCTAAATAAACATAATTATTTTTTAAATTTAACAAAGCAGATAAAATTATTTTTTTATTTATAAGTATATTGGCTGATGACTTTCCTTTGTTAAGTGCCATTTTAATTTCACTATGATTTAAAAATCCTACATTAGTGGTAATAAGTTTGTTTTTTAAATCAGTTTCTTCATATATTATCGTAGCATTTTCTTTTTTTATATTTGGATGATAATCAATATTAATATCGTTTGCTATCATAGTTGCTGCTGCATCTGCTATTGATGCACTTTTTGCAACAACTGTAACTGAGTCTGCTATACCCAAGGAAAAGCTTCTACCTTTCCACCCTGAAGTGGCTACTCCATAATGACCATTAACTTTCTCTAAAAAAATTTGAATTTCAGAATTTTTTCCTACAGAGAAAGTAAAATTTTTATTTCCCGATGAATATACAGCAACATCTCCACCGTTATTTATATAAATTTTATCTAATACAAAATTTTTTAATAAATCATTTAACAAGCTTTCTGACAATGAGCCGGCAACAGCTGCCATGGGAGTAATGAATTTAGGTAAAAAAATTTCAGTAGATTTCTGCATTATTTTCCCAATTTCAGAATTAAATTTTCTTTTGGCTAATGTTTTTCTTTTTAATTTATCCTTTTCTTTAGCTAATTCATCAAATTTATTTTTGAATATTGAAAGTATAAATTGGTAAATTTCGATATGATTATCATTAGTTACTTCTATTTCTAGATTAGTTGGACCATATTCGATATATAGTTTTCTATCTAAAATATCTGAAAACATAACTTATTTTTCAATTATTTTCTTATCAGCGCCATATTCACCACCATTAGAAAAGATGTCTTCAAGAGTTCTAATACTATTAGTATGACCTCCTAAAGTTTCGTAATCCTCTTTTTCAAGAGTAAACTCTATAGGGGCAACAATTGCTGGGGTCGGTACATAACCAAAAGCATTTTCCGGCATATCAATTACATTTACCATAAAAGTTATTCCTCCACCGGGCCATACAAAAGTTTCAGCTCCACCAGAAGTAATTTTTGTTTTATTTTTGTGAATTGAGCTAGTCAACTTCACAGGATTTTTTGTTACTCCTGACCTTAGAGAACCGCCAGCTCCTCCAACAAACATAACAGTACACATGGCTGGTTCACAATTTTCTTCAATTAATTGGACTGTTTTCATTAAATTGTTTGGGAATTTTTTTTTCTTAGGCAATAAGTTTTTATCTAATTCGTAATAACTATATTCTTCTCCAGTTGTAGAGACCATAAGAATTTTTAAACCTTCTCTAGCTCCTTTTTTTTCATTCCATTTACCCAGAATAACCAGTGGGTCATTTATGTCTGTTCCTCCCCATCCAGATCCAGGGTTTGCTACTTGAAAATATCTTCCAGGCGTTGATCGTCTTCCGTTAATAGAAATTCCTGTACTTTCCCAACCCAAAACCTTTCCAGCTTCATGTTCAGATACAACTGCAGTTATGTGGTCATCAACAATTACTACTTCATCTACAAGTCCATACCATTGAGAGGCAAACATGCCTACTGTTGCAGAACCACAACCAACTCTCATTTTCTTTTCAATAACATCATTTATAATTGGAGGTTTACCCGCCTGAACTATTACTTTGGAACCTTCATCAACTGTTAATTCTACAGGTTCTTTATTACATAAATTCATTAAAACTTCACATGTCATTCTTCCTTCTAACTTTGAACCCCCAGTCAAATGGTCAACACCTCCAAGAGACATCATTTGTGATCCATATTCGCTTGTCATGACATGACCTACAGCTTCATTTTTATATCTTATTATAGATCTTTCCAGACCTAGATGTCTGTCAGTATCAATTTTTATTTTCACACCACAATAAGAAAAAATTGCTTCTGTGACTATTGTTACAAAGTCATTGCCATCTATATTACGGTTAAATATAAAAGGAGCTGGCTTATAATCTGGATAAGTAGTTCCTGAACCAATTGCTGTTATGAAAATATCTTTTTCTTCAATGATTTCACCATTCCATTCAGTATTAAGAAATGGTTTAATTTTCATGCCAGAATTTATACAATTATTTAAAATTAACAATGGATCTAATCTAACAATTTTACCGTTTTTATTTGCGTATCTATCACATGCACCATACTTTCCCTCAGCTATGAAACACATGATTGGGCATGCATCGCATCTAATTTTTTCAATTAATTTAGACTTTTGCATTTTTAGCCTCTGCAATAGCTTCCAAGACTCTGTGGGGCAAAGCTGGTAATTTTGTAATTATTGCTCCGGTAGCATTTCTAATAGCATTTAAAATTGCAGGGGCAGTTGGTATTAATACGTGTTCACCGAGGCCTCTTGCTCCATAAGGTCCTTCTGGATCTTCTTTTTCGATTAAAATAGATTCGATTTCAGGTACATCGCCAATTGAAGGTATAAGGTAGTCATGAAGATTTTCTGTTTTATTAGGAATATACTCTTCCATAAGAGCAAAACCTATGCCCTGGGCAACACCTCCTTCAATTTGCCCTTCAGCTAAAAGTGGATTTATAACTTTTCCTAAGTCATGAGAAGCAGTAATTTTAATTATTTTAATTAAACCTAATAAAACATCTACTTCAATTTCAGCCAATTGAGCACCATAACCATAAACGGCATATGGTTTTCCTTGTCCGTTTTTATCTAGAACTGATGTAGGTGGGTCGTAAGTTTCTTCTGCTGAAAAAATATATCCATCAGATTTAGCAACAATCTTATTCAATTGAATAATTTGTTTTTTATTATTGTTTGATATAAGTAAATCCTGATTTTCAATTTTAATAATTGAATCTTCGCCCATATTACTCATTCTTAAAATTTTTGATCTTAGAGATTTACCTGCTAAAAAAGCGGCTTTACCAGTAATAAAAGTCTGTCTAGATGCTGAGGTTTTGCCACAGTCTGCAGTTTTGGCAGTATCAGGACTTACCAAATTAAAGTTTTCTATTCCAACTCCAATGGCATCAGCACAAATTTGGGTAATTACTGTATTAGATCCTTGTCCAATATCTGTAGCTCCTTGGTGTAAATATATTTTGCCATTATTTTTTATTCCAACTTTTATTGTAGATGGGTTAGGAAGAGCTGTATTTCCACATCCATACCAGCAACTAGCTACTCCAATGCCTTTTTTAATTCTTATTGAAGATTTATTAAATTCTTCGATATCCTTTTTTAAATTTGTCCATTTTTTTTCCAAACTTTTTAGACAATCATAAATACCTACTGAGGGCAAGGTTTGCCCACAAACAGTTGTGTCACCATCTCTAAGAGAGTTCATAATTCTAAATTCCAAAGGGTCGATATTACATTTTTCTGCAAGCTGATCTAACACAGTTTCTTGAAGAGCGGATGCCTGTGGAACGCCGAATCCTCTAAAGGCTCCTGAGATAGGACCATTGGTATGTATTGCTCTTCCTTCAGCATGATAGTTTTTAATTCTATATGGACCACTAGCATGAATCGGAACTCTATTGGCGACGGTAGGTCCCCAACTTGCATAAGCTCCAGTATTAAAGTCTCCTTCAAAAGTCATTGATGTCAAATATCCTTTTTCATCACATGATATGTTGGCTTTCATTTTTGCAGGATGTCTTTTTGTTGTAGATATCATAGACTCTTTTCTACTGTAAGCTAATCTGCAAGGTTTTTTTGTTTTTAAAGTTACTAACCCTAACAATGGTTGCAAAGAAACGTCCAGTTTTGAACCAAATCCACCTCCTGCAGAAGATGGAATTATTCTTACTTTATTTTTATCTAAACCTAAAATTTTTGCTGTGTCATCTCTATCCATGTAAGGAGCTTGAGTACATGCTTGAATAACCAGCACATCATCTTCAAGCCATGATGAACCAGCTTCAGGCTCAATATAAGCATGTTCTACAAAAGATGTTTCCAAAAAACCTTTAACTTTGAATTTTTCGTTTAGTAAAGATTGATTATTTTTTGACTTAACTTTACCGGTAATAAGTATATTTTTATTTTGGTGAGGGTGTATTAATGGATTTTTAGGTTTTAATGCTTCTTCAACTGTCATTATTTCTTTATTTGCTTCCCAACTCACAGGAAAGTCAGAAAGATCCAAGTCTGTCATTTTATTGTAGTTTCCTGCTATTATTGCTATTGCTTCACCTTTAAACTTAGTTTCTTTCTCTGCAAGTGCTGGTTGGTCATCAAAATTTGGAATCACACCAAATTTATTTGTTCCAGGTATATCTTCTGCCGTTAAAATTATTTCAACACCTTTGTTATCATCTTTCCATTTTTTTATGTTCCCAAATTTAAATTTAGCAGAATTGTGCGGAGATCGTAATACTTTGGCAATAAGAGAATTTTCAGGATGATAATCATCTCCAAAAATATCAGTACCCTCAATTTTATCGTTACCATCTAATCTTTCAATTCTTTTACCTACTTCAACATTTTGATTTAAAATATTCTTGGGATTATTGATTTTATTAACATTTGAAATGGCAAGTATAATTTTTCTATATCCAGTACACCTACATAAAACTCCTGAGAGTGCATCTTCAATTTCAGCAATTGTTGGGTTAGTTTTTTTCCTTAGTAATGCTATCGACGACATCAACATTCCAGGTGTACAAATACCACATTGCGCTGCCCCATAGTAAGAAAATGATTTTTTAAGTTTTAAAAATAATTCGGTTTTAATTATACCTTCTATAGTTTCAACTTTTTTATCCTCAGTTTTCCCCATCGTTATTAAACAAGAACAATAGGGAATATTATCAATTAATACTGTACAAGAACCACAATCTCCAGCATTACATCCAACTTTAGTGCCCATCAAATTTTCATTTTCCCTTAAATATTCACTCAGCCTTAATCCCAGATGGCAATCTATTTGTTTTACTTTATCATTGAGTTTAAATTTTTTATTTTGGTGATGAATATTCATTTACTCACTTTTTATTTTTTTTAGACAGTTATGAAGAGTTTGCTTAATTAAAACTTTACTTGCTTCTTCTCTGTATTTTTTATCTGATCTTATGTCTGTAATTGGAGATAATTCTGTCATTGAATTTAAATCTAAGTTTTCAATCGTCTTATTTTCCAACTTTTTTCCAACAAGTAAACCCTCAATAGAGGTTATTCTTTTAGCAACTTCACTGCAAGATCCAATTGACAATGAAATTGAATCAATTAAATCTTTATTAACCTCTAATCTGCAAGCAATCATTGTAATAGAAATGATAAGATATTTTCTAGCACCAATTTTTAAAAAATTAGAAATACCTTTCTCATTATTTTTTGGTATCAAAATGGATGTTAAAATTTCATTTTTTTCTATTTCTGTTTTTCTCGAACCATTAATAAATTTACCTAAAGGTAAAACTCTTTTTTTATTTATAGAAGTCAGTTCCACGCTGGCATTTAATGAAAGAAGACATGGTACGCTATCAGCTGCTGGTGAGGCATTACATAAATTGCCTCCTATAGTTCCTGAATTTTGAATTTGTATTGAGCCAATTTCTCTACTGCACTCTCGTAGCATTTGATAACATTCAGGCAAATTTGAATTAAGGATTTCTGACCATGTAGTAGTAGAACCAATCCTTCTGAATTCTTTATCTACAGAAATACCTTTTAAAGATGATATTTTAGAAATATCGAGTATATTTCCTGATATAATATTTTTGTCAGTAGCAGGAAGTAGGTCAGTACAACCTGCAGCTATAGTAAAATTATCACTATTAATTTGTTCTAAAGCAGTCTCTAATTTTTCAGGTTGTAAATAATTCATTAAATGCCTTGTGATTTAAGTACTTTATAAATAATAATAATGGAAATTAAAATCAAAGAATAAATTATCTTAGTTCCAAAAGAAACTTAAATGCAATGAAAAAAAATAAGGATATAAATAGTCAAATTGCTGGAGTTGATGTTGGAGGGACTTTTACAGATTTAATAATTACTAAACCCAAAAGCGATGAATTAGGATTTATTAAAGTACCAACTACAACTGAAAACCAAGCATTAGGTGTAATGGACTCTTTTAATAAATCTCGAATTAACCTTAAAGAAATTGATTTAATTATACATGGTACAACTACAACAACCAACGCATTACTTGAAAGAAAACTATCTAAAACTGGATTGATAACTACCAGAGGATTTAGAGATATTTTAGAGTTAGGAAGACGAACAAGACCTCAACCCTATGGTATGAAAGGCAACTTCGAACCAATTATTCCAAGAAACTTAAGGTTTGAAGTTTCAGAAAGAACTGATGCTCAAGGTAAAATTTTAAAACCTCTAGTAGAAGAGGAAGTATTGAGTGTTATAAAAAAAATGTTAAAAGTGCATTGTGAGGCAATTATTATTCACTTCCTTCACTCATATTCAAACCCAAAAAATGAATTAAAAGCAAAAAAGATTGTTTTAAAACATTGGCCAAATCATTATGTCACTTCAGGTCATGAACTCTTGTCAGAAAACAGGGAATATGAAAGAGGTGTGACAGCATCTATAAATGCTTCTGTTCAGCCAATTCTTGAAAATTATATTAAAAAGCTTGAAATAGAACTTAAAATGAATGGTTATAAAAGAGACTTACTAGTTATGAATGGTAATGGAGGTACAGTCTCATCAAAGTTGGTTTCTAAAGAAGCTGCAAAAACTGTAATGTCTGGTCCAGCTTCAGGCGTAATAGCCGCAGCATATACTGGTAAATTTGCAAAAATTAAAAATATGATTACTTATGACATGGGTGGAACATCAACAGATGTTGCAATGATCAGGAATAACCAGCCAGCAGTTTCGAATGAAATAGATATTGAGTATGGAATGCCAGTTCATGTTCCAATGGTTGATGTAAGAACAATTGGCGCTGGAGGTGGTTCAATTGCAAGTGTAAATCAAGGAGGGCTTCTTGAAGTAGGGCCTAGTAGCGCTGGTGCTAACCCTGGCCCTATTTGTTATGGTAAAGGTGGTGAGTATCCAACAATTTCTGATGCTAATTTTTTATTAGGAAGATTTATTAACAAAACTATTAATGTCATTGATGATAAAAAAATAAAAAAGAAAATAAATAAGATATTTGAGACAAAATTATCAAAACAATTAAATGAAACTGTTCTAAATTCTGCAGAGGCAATAATTAAGATAGCTAATAACAAGATGGCAAATGCTATTAGAATGGTTTCTATTTCACTTGGAGAAGACCCAAGACAGTTTAGTCTTTTTGCCTTTGGAGGAGCTGGCCCTATGCATGCGAGTGCCCTAGCAAAAGAGTTAGATATTCCAAAAGTATTTATTCCTGCAAGACCTGGTTTGACAAATGCACTTGGATGTTTGGTGGCTGATTTAAGGCAAGATTTTTCTAAAACGATAAATATATCAATGGAAAATTTAAAAATAAAAGATGTTCATTATTTATTTGAATACTTTAATAAATCAGGTCTAAATTTGATAAAAAAACAAAAGGTTAAAACCATTAAAATAGACTCTTTTTTTAGTCTTGATATGCAGTTTGTTGGTCAAACTCATATTTTAAGGATTCCTATCAGTAACAAAAAACCCTCAAAAAAGTACATTCAAAAAAAATTTGAAGAGTATTATTTTAAGAGATTTAAAGTTAAATTAGACAGAATTTCAGCTAATATTGTTAACATTAATGTTTCTGTGGTGGGTAAAAGAGAAGCTTTTGATTTAAAAAAACTTATTAATTTAAAAAGTTTAAAAACAAATAATTTAACCAAAAACACAAGAAAAGTTTTTTTTAATGGAAAGTGGTATAATACTAAAATTTACTGGAGGGATGAGATACCAAGAAATTTTAAAATTTTAGGCCCTGCTATTGTTGAGCAAATGGATAGCACTATTGTAATCAATCCTAATGATAGAGCTAACATAGATAATTTTGGTAATTTAATCATTGATGTAGGTTAGAAAAAATGAAATTAGATAATATTACATTGAGTGTTATACAAGCTGGCCTCCAACAGGCATGTGATGAGATGGATTTAAGCTTCTCACGTTCTGCTTTTTCGCCTGTTATTTCTGAAGCAAATGATAGATCAAATGGTATTTATTCTGCGTATGACGGAACTTTAATTTCTCAAGGATTAAATGGTTTACCTGTGTTTGTTGGAACTATGCAATATTCAACATCGGAAATCATAAAATTAATAAAAAACAATTTAATAGAAGCTCCGGAAGACGGTGATATTTATATTGTAAACGATCCTTATCTTGGTGGTACACATTTAATGGATGTAAGGTTTGCTAAACCAGTTTTTATTAAAGGAAAAATTCACTCATGGTTGTCTAATACTGGACATTGGCCAGATATAGGTGGGTCCGTACCTGGAGGATTTTCTGCTTCAGCTAACTCGGTCGAACAGGAAGGATTAAGATTGCCTCCTGTAAAATTATTCAAAAAGGGGAAATTAGATAAAGAGATTTATTCGATAATTTGTTCTAACATTAGAGTTGCAGAACAGAGAATAGGTGATGTTAAAGCTCAGGAAGCTGCTTTGTTGGTAGGAGAGGATAGACTATGTGTTTTAATAAAAAAATTCGGATATAATACTTTAAATGAAGCAATTAAGAAACTCTATAAATCCGCTTCTAAACAAATGAAGTCATATATTAAAACTATTCCTGATGGCATTTATAAATCGAAAACTATAGTAGACAGTGATGGAGTTGTTAATGAACCTCTGGAGATAGTCCTGAAGTTAAATAAAAAAAATGATCAAATAGTATTTGATTTTTCAAGTTCTAGTAAACCTTGTATTGGTCCCATGAATTCAGTTTTTGCTACCACATTAAGTTCGGTATACCTGGCGATTAGACATATATTTCCAGAAGTTCCAATTAGTGGGGGCGCATTTGTTCCTCTTAAAGTAGAAAGGCCTTTAAATACTTTTTTAGATGCAAGATATCCGAGGCCTGTCTCAGGATGTGCGGCTGAAGTTTCTCAAAGAATTGCTGAGGCTGTTTTTATGGCTTTAGTAGATGTTTTGCCTGAGAGAGTTACTGCTGCCCCAGCTGGAACCAGTGGAAATTTTGCTTTAGGTGGTAATGATCTCAGAACAGGTAAAGATTTTGTTATGTATCAACTTTCTGGTGGTGGTTATGGAGGAAATGTTAATAATGATGGTATTTCTAATGGATGTTCTACAATCGGTATTTCAAAAGCTCCACCTGTTGAAATTATGGAACAAAAATTTCCAGTTTTATATCATCACTATTCCTTGCATAAAAATTCGGCAGGTCCTGGAAAATATAGAGGTGGATATGGCTTGGATTATGAAATCGAAATTTTAAGTAAAGAGGCTACAGCAAGTTTTGTAATGGATCATGGTTTGACAGGGCCTCCAGGAGCAAAAGGAGGTCTGGATGGAGGTAAAAATAAAGTTCGAGTTAAAAAACAAAATTCTAAAATACACATTCCTGAGCATTTATCTAAAGAGCAAGACATTCATTTAAAAAAAGGAGATAAAATTCATGTAAGCACACCAGGAGGAGGTGGTTTCGGAAAAGCCTGTGAGAGGGATCCCG
>QCNN01000011.1 GCA_003213175.1 SAR116 cluster bacterium AG-426-B08
AGATATAGATTTAAGTAAATGGTTAAATGAAGAATATGCCATTGAGGATAATATAATTGAACAAGAATAAAATTAGTTATCTAATCTAGACAATTCTTAATGTTAGAGGTATAGATATATTAAGTGCCCAGGTAGCTCAGTTGGTAGAGCAGAGGACTGAAAATCCTCGTGTCGGTGGTTCGAATCCGCCCCTGGGCACCACTAAAACTTTAATAATTTATTAGAATCTAAATTGAAAAGAATTAAAATAGTTGATTAGACTATTTATTATCAATTTCTGTATAAATTTGGCCTAACTTACCATAATCTGCTGTTATTTTATCACCAGGTGAAAAATTTAATGGCTTAGCACAAGTTCCAGTTGAGACATATTGGCCTTTTTTTATAGTTATATTATTTTTTGAAAGTTCATTTACAAGCCAATTTAGAGCTAAATAAGGGCTTCCTAAAACATTTGAACCAGATCCTCTATTAACACTTCCATTAGAAGACCTAATACTTATTTTAAGTTCTGATAAGTTTGTAACTCTCCATTCTTCAGACATTTCTGGTCCAACAATAAACTGATGAGCGCAAGCATTATCAGCAATTAAAATAAATTCACCAACATTTGAAAAATTTTTAAAGCGAGAGTCTGGAAGTTCAATTGCAGGGTGCATTGTTCCAACTGCTTGCAAAATTTCATCATCAGTATAACTTTCCTTTTTTGGAAATAAATCATTTTTAAATCTAAAAGCTATTTCTGGTTCTGCAACTGACATATTATTTTTACTATTTTTAATAGTTGTATTATGTACAAATACCTTCTCTTTTAAAATTCTGCCAATCAATGGGTTTTTTACACCAATATGAGATTGACCTGCTTTACTTGTAGCTGCAATTTTCCATCCAAACAATGGACTTTTGCTGAATGACTCATAAACTCGTTGAACATTATAGGCTTCTAACTTAGTTTTTGGGACAAATTTTGAAGGTAACTTATCTATTAAATTACCATTTTCCCACGAATTCCATATTAATTCTGCAGCTTTTTTTGGTTCAAAATTTCTAAACATCATCCTATAAAACTCTAAATATATTAAATTATATTATATATAATGCTACACTGATTTAAATATATTCTCTTAATAATAAACTTGAAGAGTTAAATATCTCATTATTCAAATCTACTCCTAGACCAGGATTGTTGTTCAATGAGATCATTCCATTATTTAATATTGGTAATCCTGTAACTATGTTTTGATACCAGTCATAAAAAAATGATCTTGTAATTTCTTGTTCTGTTACATTTTGACAAGTTAATGCTAGATGTGTTGAAGCCGCAAGTGTAATTGGTCCAGAACAGTCATGAAAGGCAATTGATTTTCCTTTACTTTCAGCTATTGTAGCTGCTTTTTTAGCGAATGTAATTCCTCCACCCCAAGTGACATCTATAATTGGAAATGCGATATCTGCTACCTCAATTAACTGTGAAATTTGAGAGAGTCCACCTAAGGTTTCACCTCCTGCTAGTGGTTGATTAGTGTAATTTGCTAATTTAGGAATTTCATAAAAATTATCCATCCAAATTGGATCTTCAACCCAGTCCATTTCAAATTCTTCTAGGGCTCGACATATTTTTTTTGATGCTTCCAAACTCCAGATACCGTGTAGTTCTGCTTTAATTTTTATTTTATTTCCATGAGTTTTTCTAATTTTTTTAAATGGGGTTATATATTTTTTTAAATCATCTTTAGATATTGAAAGTCCTTTTAAAGCTCCTTTTGCAAAATCAAAAGGCCATATTTTCATAGATTTTATTCCCATATCTAATAATGAAGCAGCTAATTCTTCAGGGTTATTCATAAACATGTCCAGATCTTCATAAACTTTTTTAAGTTTATGTTTTGAGTGAAAAGTACCAAAATTTTCTGGTCTTACATCTGCATTTTTAGAGACATATGACGGACCAGCACAAGTATTATAAACTTTTATACTTGTTCTAGTTTGCCCACCTAAAACTTGGTATAAAGGTACATTTAATATTTTTGCATGTAAATCCCACAAAGCTACATCTATGGCAGATAAAGCCCTCATTTCTGCACCAGTTCCAAAAAAACCAATATATGGTCTCATCTTAGAGTAAATTAATTCAATTTTAGTTGGATCCTGATTTATTATAATTGGAGCAATTCTTGAATGAATATCGGCTTCGACAGCTTCTGCGCCAAACCAAGTTTCTCCTATCCCATATATTCCTTCATTTGTATGAATTTTAACCCAAATTAAATTTGGATGTTCAGGAATACGTATTGTCTCAATTTTAGTTATTTTCATTATTTATACCTTTTACTCATTTTTCAAAATGAAATCTGATCCTTTTTCTGCAATCATATTAGTTGCAGCATATGTATTTCCAGATACCATCTCAGGCATAATTGAAGCATCAATAACTCGTAAATTTTTAACTCCATTTACTTTCAATCTTAGATCAACCACAGCACTTTGATCACTACCCATTCTGCAAGTGCCAATAGGATGATAAATTGTAGAACCATTTTTCTGGGCATAGTTTAGTAACTGCTCGTCACTACTAATGTTTTTGCCCGGTATTGTCTCTTCAATACAATAATCTTTTAATGGTGAAGACGAAAAAAACTTTCTTACTAACTTTATGCCTTCTACTATTGTCTGTTTATCAAATTCATTATCTAAATAATTAGGTTGTATCTCTGGAGGATCAATGGCTTTGTTAGAGACAGCCTTAACCCAACCTTTGCTAGCTGGTCTTAATTGAGTTACTCCACATGTCATGCCTGGCAATTTTTCTAGTTTTGCAGTTCCAACGTTTACACTTTGATAACTTGCAGGTGCAAATAACATTTGTACATTAGGATTTTCCAACTCACTTTTTGTTTTTGCAAATACACCAGCACTTGAAACTGGGGTAGTCAACATACCTTTTTTTAAAAAAATATATTTAAAAATTTCATTCAATAAATATAAACCTCTTGATTTTTCATTGTATGTGGAAATACCCTTTGCCCTCATAGCAATTCTCACTGCATAATGATCTTTCAAGTTTTGTCCAACTTCAGGTAAATGGTGTAAACATCTTACACCTATTTTCTCTAACTCTTCTTTATTTCCAATTCCTGAAATTTGTAAAAGGTGAGGAGTATTAATTGAGCCAGCGCTTAAAATAACTTCCTTTTTAATTAAAACTTTATATCTTTTATTTTTTTTTTCAAACAATACGCTTTCTATTTTATTTTTATTTAATAACAACTTAAAGGCTAGTGAATTTTTAATTAATTTAAAATTTTGATTTTTTAAAATTGGTTTTAAATAAGCATCCGCAGCACTCCACCTAGAACTATTTTTAATCATATTTTGGTATGTAGACGCACCTTCTTGACTTCCACTATTATAATCAATATTTTTTTTAATACCAAATTTATCAACTGTGTCTATAAAAATTTCAGTTAAAGGATGAACTTCAGTTAGATCTGAAATAATTAAAGGACCAGATTTACCTCTTACACTTTCATCACCATTAATTCTGGTTTCTGCTTTTTTAAAATATGGCAGTACATTTTCCCAATCCCAGCCAGTACAACCTAATTGAGACCAACCATTATAATCAGCAGCTTGACCTCTAACGTATAAATGACCATTAATTGAGCTCGAACCACCAATAACTCTCCCTCTAGGAAATTGAATAGACCTGTTATATGAGTTTTTTGATGGAGAAGTAAAGTAAGGCCAGTTTAATTTTTTATTATAAACTGTTTTGGAAAATCCTGCAGGTATTTTTATAAAGGGATTGTTATCATTACCTCCAGCTTCAAGACATATGATAGAGAGGTTTTTGAATTTACTAGCCAATCTATTAGCAACAACACAACCAGCTGCTCCAGCACCAATTATAAGATAATCGCAATGTAATTCTTCCAAAAACTCTCTCTTTTAATTTAAATATTCTGCTCTAGTGAAGCTGTCTTCAACAGTTGTTCTAACCAAATATCTTGGCTCCTCAGGGTTATAACTTTTGCCTCTATGAAGAATAGCTCTGTTATCCCAAATTAATAAATCATTTTCTTCCCATTCATGAGAATAAATAAATTTTTCTTTAGTAGCAAAATCTAACAAATAATTAAGTAAACCAATGCTTTCATTTTTCGATAAGTCTTTAACATATGCAGTATGTGAACCAAAATAAAGAGCCTTTTTTTTATTTTTTGGATTGATTTTAACCATTGGTTGAATTACTGGAGGGAATTTTTCATACTCTTCTTTACTTACCATTTTCTCATCAATTTTAGACCTTGAATGGGCAAAATGATGGACTGCCTTTAACTCATCTACCTTTAATTTTATGTCTTCCTTTAAATTTTCGTAAACGTTACGCATACTGACAAAGTCAGTATTACCACCTTGAGATGGAATTTTTTTACCTGATAGAATAGAGGCTTGAGCAGGTACAATTTTAAATGAACTGTCACTATGCCATTGTTGATTAGCTCTATCATTTTTTGATTGCTTATGACTCGTACTTACTACATTACCAAATTCATCTATATTAGTTAAAATCACAACATTTGAATTAGAACCTAATGTACCTGGTTTTGTTATTTCTAATTTACCAAAAATTTTTGAGAATTTTATTTGTTCATCATTAGTAATTTTTTGATTTTTTATAATTAAAAGTGAATATTCTTCAAAAAGTTCAATTATCTTAGCAGACTCTTCTTTATCAAGATTTGTAATATCTACGTCACTTATTTCTTTTCCAAAGTCAGTATGAATGTTTTTAGTTTTCATAATAAATTACTCCTGAAAAGATTTTATTTTAAACAAATAAAAAAAAATAAGTAGTTATTTTATTAATATTTTATTAAGTTTAATTATTAAATAGGTAAATCACATGGAAACTAATAAAAGAAAAGTTTTGGTTGTTCAAGGCTTGCATGATGAAGGCATCAAAATGCTTGAAAATAGACAAGATGTTGATTTTCAAGTTTTAATGTCTGACGATGAAAATGAAATTTGTGAAGCGGCAAAAGACGCTCATGCCATAACTGTAAGAACGGCTAACATTACTAAAAAAATTATTGAAGAAGCTGAAAAGTTGTTAGTAGTTTCCAGACATGGTGTTGGTTATGATTCAATCGATGTTGATACACTTACTTTAAAAAAAGTACCTTTAACTATAGCGGCAAATTCAAACATGGTTACAGTTTCTGAACATACAATGATGATGATGTTAGGATTATCAAAAAATGTATTTTATTATGATGAATTTACAAGAAAAGCTGACTGGTCAACTAGATGGAATAATAAATCTTGGGATCTTGCAGGAAAAAAACTTCTTGTGATTGGTTTCGGAAGAATTGGTTCTAGGGTAACAAAACGAGCTATAGCATTTGATATGGACGTAATAGTTTATGACCCTTATGTTTCTGGAGATTTAATTAATAATGTGGGTGCAAAAAAAGTTGACAATTATTTTGATATGTTATCAGAAACAGATGTTGTGACAATACATTGTCCAAGGAACAAACAAACTGAAAATATGTTTTCAAGCAGAGAGTTTGAAGAAATGAAGAAAACTTCCTACATCATAAATTGTGCAAGAGGAGGTATAATCAATGAAATAGATTTATATGATGCTCTTAAAAATAACAAAATATCTGGAGCAGGATTAGATGTATTTGACATAGAACCAGCTCCATTGAATAACAAGCTTTTAGAATTAAAAAATGTTATTTTGTCACCTCACATTGCAGGTGTAACAGTCGAAGCAACCATAAGAATGTCAGCTGAATCTGTGCAAAATGTTTTTGATATTTTTGACAACAAAATAAATCAAAATGTAATTGTAAATCAGGAAATTACGAAGGGATAATTATGAAACAACAAGGCTTAAATAAATGTTGGATAGAGGGTAAAGGTGCAATCAATGGTTGGTGTTCAATTCCATCTACGATTACAGCTGAGATAATGTCTCTTAATAAATTTGACTCTATAACTATTGATTTACAACATGGATTAATCGATTATCAAACTGCTCTTAATATGCTTCAAACTTTGTCAAAAATTGAAATTACTCCTATGGTGAGAGTGCCATGGAATGAACCAGGCATTATTATGAAATTATTAGATGCAGGTTCCTTAGGTGTTATTTGTCCAATGATTAATAACAAAGAAGATGCTCTAAAGTTTGTAGGTGCCACTAAATATGTACCAGATGGATTTAGAAGTTCGGGACCAACTAGAGCTTTGATGGTTCATGGTGGGGATTATCATGACGAGGCCAATGATAAAATTATTTCATTAGCTATGGTAGAAACTGAAGAAGCATTAGAAAATGTTGACGAAATTGCATCAACTAATGGTTTGACTGGAATATATATTGGCCCATCGGATCTAAGTATTTCATTAGGGTTAAAACCAGGATTAGACAGAACTGAAGAAAAGATTGTTCAGGCTATTGATAAAATCAAACTAGCTTGTAAAAAGCATAATATAAAAGTTGGTATTCATTGCCTATCTCCAGAATTTCTAAAAAATAAGATTAAAGAAGGTTTTGACCTTACCACTCTTGCGTCAGACGTAAGATTTTTCACTGAGATGGTATCAAAAAAAATCGAAGAAGCTAGAGGTTAATCAAAAATTTTTTTTCCTGATTCCTATTTATTTTACATAATCACTTTGTTTGCTTTTTTTGCAGCTGGGATTTTAAAAGGAGCGACTGGAGCAGGAGTTCCTATAATAACAATACCAGTCATTTCCGCATTCTATGATGTAAGACTAGCAGTTGTCATAATGGTTATTCCAAATGTATTAACTAATATTCATCAATTATATAATTATAGAAAGTCAATATTGCCTTTACCAATGACATTTGCTTTTGCTTTTGGAGGAGGGTTTGGCGCTTTTATAGGAACTATTTTTTTAGTAAACCTATCTTTAGAGGCTCTCTCAATAGGTGTAGGATGCATAGTATTAATTTATGTAATATTTAAACTATTCGTTCCGAGTTGGAAGCTGGTATATCAAAAATCTAAAATTTTATTTTTCCCATTTGGGTTACTTGGAGGGATATTACAAGGTGCTTCAGGAATTTCTGCGCCAATATCTATTACTTTTTTAAATTCAATGAAATTAACAAGAGAAACTTTTATTTCAACTATTTCAGTCTATTTCATGATGATGTCTTTTTTTCAGGCCCCGGCATTAATTTATTACGAATTTTTAGGTTACGACATTATTATAGTTAGTTTAATTTGTACATTTGTATTGTTATCAAGCATGCCAATCGGTGCCAAAATAGCCAAGTCAATATCAGTAAATACTTTTGACAAAATAATTTTAATATTATTAGTAGTCATTTCACTCAAAATATTTTTTGATTTACTAATAGATTGATTATTGATGTCCACAAAAAAGTTTTTCGTTAGATACAGTACATTTATAGTTTGATTGTTTCTCTGATTTAAAATTGTAAATTGGCTCAGTGCATTTTTCTAAAAAGTCTGACTTTTTGAAATTAATAGGTTTATTTTTAGTTAAATTATTATTTTTAAAAAAATAAAAATTATTTGTTTTTAATTTCATTTTTTTAGAATTTTTAGTAGATAAGTCAGCATTTACTTGAAGTGTTTTTACAAAATGAGAATTTTTTTGATGGGAAACCATAATATGTCCCAAATTATTTTGAATTACATATTCCTTAACATTAATATTAAATTTTAATTTATCTTTATTATTTACAAAAATTAGTAATTTACCTTTCACAACTGATAGGGATATTATATTTTTATAATCTTCGATTGAGGTAATTTTAATCGAAGTTTGTTTAGAAAAACATAATTTATTATAACCTATTATTATTAAAGCAGGGTTTTTTTTTGAACTTAAAAAATCGCCAGTCTTAATTATTATCTCTGGAGACGCATTATATCTTTTCCCATGAATATCTAAAATTGAGATATTGTTTTGAACATTTTTAATTTTAAAGTTTTTATCTGCAAATACAAATTTACTGAACAAAACTATTAGTAAAACGATTTTTAAAAAGTAGTTCAATTTTTTAAAGTAAGCGATAAATACTCATCGCTTACTTTTAAGATTTTTATTTAGGAACTTTACCAGTTACACCATCCAAGTAATAATTCATACCCCAAAGTGCACCATCATCTAATTCTTTACCAGATGCTAATATTTCTTTGCCTGAATTATCCTTTAATGGTCCAGCAAATATTTTTATTTTTCCACTTTTAATACCATCGTGAGCTTTTTTAGCTTTTGCTGCCACATCACTTGGCATGTTTTTAAATTCTGATAATAAAAGCATATCAGTAGACATCCCACCCCAAGTATTTCCTGGCCAATGATTAGGCCCATCACCGGTATTCCATTTTCCATTTCTAAGTTGCTTAATTTTCTCTACATAGTAGGGACCCCAATTATTTATTGAAGCAAATAATTGTGCTTTCGGCGCAAAAGCTCCCATATCTGTAGATTGTCCAAAACCCAAAGCCCCTTTTTTTTCTGCAATTTGTAACATGGCTGGAGAGTCTGTGTGCTGTGCTAAAATATCTGCACCTTCAGCAATGTGTACTTTCGCTGCATCAGCTTCTTTAACTGGATCATACCATGTATTTGCCCATATAACTGAGATTGTAGCTTTCTTATTTACTGATCTCATTCCCTGAGCAAAAGCATTTATTCCCATTATGACTTCTGAAATAGGGTATGCTCCTATGTATCCTATTTTATTGGTTTTAGTCATTAAACCTGCAACCACGCCTTGAACGTATCTGCCTTCATAGAATCTAATATTTCCTGTAGCAACATTTTTAGATCTTTTGTAACCAGTAATATGTTCAAATTTTACATTTGGAAACTCTTTTGCAACTTTTAATGTTGGTTCCATATAACCAAATGATGTGGTGAAAATAATTTCATTACCTTGTTTTGCAAGTTCTCTAATAACTCGAGTAGCATCAGGACCTTCTGGAACATTCTCAACAACACTAATTTTAACTTTATTGCCAAATTCTTTTTCTACCATTTGTTTTCCTATTTCATGAGCGTAAGTCCAACCATGGTCACCTGGTGTTGTTAGATAAACAAATCCAACTTTGGTTGTTTTGGCCAATGCTTTAGTATTTACAAGTAAAAATGGTGTTATTAAAATGCTTAAGAAAGTAATTAATTTCATAAATCTCTTATACATTTATATCTCCTTAAAAAATTTAATTCTAAGCTTAATTATAAAATGCACAATACTTATTTTTTAAAAAATTAAGTTTATTTTCTAATTATTTTCAAGAAAAGGTTTACCTAAGCTAGATGGAACTAATGTATTGCCAGAACGAGTCTTAATAGAAATTATTGATAATGCTATAATAGTAACCAAGTATGGTAGCATATTCAGAAATTGTGATGGAAAAGGCCAACCTCTCGCCTGTCCTACGAATTGTAATATTGTAATACCACCAAAAATAAGTGCACCTAAAAGCAATCTAAAAGGAAGCCAGGAAGCAAAAACTACAAGTGCAAGAGCTATCCAACCTTTCCCCGCTGTCATTCCCTCTGACCAGTGAGGAGTAAGTACTAATGGTATATAAGCTCCTCCCATACCAGCACACATGCCTCCAAAACCAACACATAATAATCTGATTTTTTTTACTGGATAACCTATTGAATGAGCGCTGTCATGATTATCACCTACAGCTCTAATAATGATACCATATCTTGATTTAATCAAAAAAAAGTGTACCGCAATAATTAAGAGAATAGATATATAAAATAAAATATCATGTTTGAAAAAAATAGAACCTAAAAAAGGAATATCAGATAAAAATATAATGTCGATTTTTGGTAAGGATGATATTGTTTTTCCTACAAATGGCTCACCGATTAAACCAGTTAATCCCGTAGCAAAAATTGTTAAACCTAAACCGGTGGCAACTTGATTTGTCATAAGGAAGATAGTGAAAAAAGAAAAGATTAAACTTATTAAAATTCCAGCAAGAGCTCCGAAAAAAATTCCTGCAAGAGGGTTTCCAAATATGAGAACAGAACCAAGGGCGGCAACAGCACCAGTTAACATCATGCCTTCCACACCAAGGTTTAACACACCACTTTTTTCTGCAATTAATTCGCCAGTTCCCGCTAAAAGAATTGGAACTGATGTAACTAAAATTGTTATTAATAAACTTTCCATTTAACTATTTCTCTTTAATGAAACTTTATAATTTTGAATCGTTTCACCTGCTAACAAAAAAAATAATAAAATACCCTCAAAAATACCAGTTACTACTTTTGGAATACCTAATATCATTTGAGCATTATCAGCACCTAGCTTAGCTGTAGCAATTACTAACCCTGCTATTATGACTCCATAAGGATTTAACCTACCTAGAAAAGCAACTATTATGGCTGTAAAACCATAACCGAAAGAAACTTCGGGCTGTAATTGACCCATGTTAGCTGAAACTTCAATTACTCCTGCAAGTCCTGCCATACCACCAGACATAATTAGGACACCTAAAGTAATTTTATTTTTGTTAAAACCTGCAAAACTTGAAGCTTTAGGAGCAGATCCAAATACTTTTATTTGAAAACCAGGTAATGTTCTATTTATTAAAAACCATGAAAATGGAGCTAAAAACAAAATACTTATAATTCCATAATGTAACTGACCTAAATAACCAATTCCAGGAAAGTTTATTTTGGAAATTATTGCTCCATCAGGGTATGGCTTTGACAGTGGGAAACCAAAACTCATAGGATCTCTTAGAGGACCCCTGACAATAAAATCTATAAAAAGCATTGCAACATAGACCAACATTAAGCTAACTAAAATTTCATTTACATTAAGTTTTATTTTTAATATTGCTGGAATAGAGGCCCACAAAGCACCTCCTAAAAATCCAACCAAAAACATTGAAAGCAAAAGAATATGATTATTATTTTCTGGAAATAATAAAGCAAATGAACCTGCACATAAAGTACCAATGATAAATTGTCCCTCTGCCCCAATATTCCAAATATTTGCTCTAAAACAAAATATTAAGCCAATTCCAATTATAATTAATGGACAAGCTTTTACTAAAATATCTGCTATTCTATCAACCCTTGAAAATGGTGAAATAAAAACTTGGTATAAGGATTCTGTTACAGGGTAATTCAACATTTTAAATATTAAAGCACCTATCATTATAGTAAGAATTATTGATATCAAAGGCCCAATTAATACCCAATGATTACTTTGAATAGTTCTAGGTGTAAATATTAGCATTATTAATTATCTTCCATATTAACTTACACCCATTAAAAGTCCAACTTGTGTAGGAGTCATATTTTTTTTATTTTTTATTTTTGATAAGTTTCCGTTGCTGATAACACCTATACTGTCAGATAATTCAAAAATTTCGTCAAGGTCCTGACTTATTAGGATTATTGCTTTTCCCATACTCGCTAAATTCAATATTTTTTGTCTTATTATGTTTGCAGCTCCAATATCTACCCCCCATGTAGGTTGAGATATAATAACTAATTTTGGATTTGCTTGAAAAGCTCTTCCTATAATAAATTTTTGAAGATTACCTCCAGACAATTGCTTAGCTAAAGGGTTGTCATATGGACAACGGACATCATTTTTTTTCTCTATTTGTTTGCTAGCTTGAATTGATAGTGTTGGGTTGGTAAACATTTTGTTAAAAAAAGATTTATTAAAAATATGATAACCGAAGAATGTTAAAAATGTATTTTCATGTAGTTTGAGATCTGGAACCGTGGCGTGATTATTTCTCTCTTCTGGAACAAACTCAATTCCCAATTGTCTTCTAAATTCAATCTTTGAATTACCAATAGACTTATTTTCAAAAATTATTTCTTCTTTTTTACCTAATGTTTCTCCACTAAGCGCTTCCATTAACTCTACCTGACCATTACCTGCAATTCCTGCGATACCCAAAACTTGCCCATAATCAATAGTAAAATTTATATTGTTCAGGGTAACTCCAAACTGATTTCTTTTAAAACGATAAAGATTGTTTACAGATAATGCTAAATTAGAACTTAATTTTTTTAGGTTTTTTTTACCTTTAAGTCTTATTATTTTTTTGCCAACCATTTTTTCTGCCAAAATATTTGTTGAAACATTTTTTGTTTCCATTGTATCAACAACTTTTGCAGATTTAAGAATAGTCACTTTACTTGCTATTTCTTTAATTTCGTGAAGTTTGTGACTAATATATAAAATCGAGCATCCAGATTTTGATAAATTTTTTAATACTTTAAATAGATTTACAATCTCTTGAGGTGATAAAACAGAAGTAGGTTCATCCATTATCAATAGTTTTGGTTTTTGCAATAAACATCTTACTATTTCAACTCTTTGTTGTTCTCCAACAGATAACTCAGCAACTTTTTTAGATGGACTTACTTTTAATCCCCATTTTTTTGAAGTATTTATAATACTTTTCTCCAACTGTTTTTTGGTAAGTTTTTCATCAAGTGATATCAGAATATTTTCACTTACACTAAGAGCTGGAAAAAGAGAAAAATGTTGAAAAACCATTCCAATTCCCATTGTTCTAGCAAACTTTGGATTTAACAAATTAACAATTTTATTATTGAATTTTATGTTTCCTTCGTCAGGATCTAATAGCCCATAAAACATTTTAACCAATGTTGACTTACCTGCTCCATTTTCTCCCAGAAGTGCGTGTATTTCACCTTTTTTGATTTCTATATTTATTGAGTCATTAGCAACAAATGAGCCGAATTTTTTTGTTAAGCCAGATGCTTTTAGAAGAGTTTTTGAATTTTTGTTATCCATTAACCTAAAAGTTTAAACAAAATAATTTTAAATTTATTTTTTATTATTCCTTAAAATGTAAAATAATAATAGTCCAGAAGAAATAAAAACTACAGAAATAAATAAATTGAAGATACTCACATGCATATGGTTTAACCCACATGCAAAAATAATTAATGAAACAATTATTATTGCTATCCAGTGATTTGAAGGTCCTAAAAATACATTCTTCATTTTGAACTCACATAATTAAAATTCAATTTTCCTTGAAGTAGGTATATCAAAGCTAATAAAATTAAGCCTAAACCATTTAAATAAAACCCAGAAATTTGAAAAAATGTTTCTAATGGAGGTATTAAAAGAAAAATTGAACTAGCAATAGATAATAATCGTTTGTATATATTAAGTGCTCCATTTAGCCAACCTTCTAATCCCAAAGTCATACTCCAATAAGCTAGTAGAACGGAAAAAAGACTATATATACTAATTAGAATTGGTCCTTCCATTAATAGAGAAGGGTTATAAATGAAAGCAAACGGAACTATATATTTCGCTATTCCTACTTTACTTGACTCTACTGCTGTTGACATTGGAGGTGATTTTGCAATAGCTGCTCCTGCAAATGATGCCAATGCGACAGGGGGTGTTATTGTAGATACAACACCAAAATAAAACGCAAACATATGAGCAGCAACAGGAATAATACCTGACTGAATTAAAGAAGGAACAATTAACGCAGCAACAGTAATATAGACAGCAGTTGTTGTCATTCCCATTCCTAAAATTATTGCTGAAATTGCTGTCAAACAAAGAAGAGGAAACAACATTCCGCCAGATAATTCAATTACAGATTGAGTGAATTTTAAACCTAATCCGGAAACAAAGACAGAACCTATTATAATTCCTGCACAAGCACATGCAATTGTAACTGGTACAGTAGACTTTATTCCACTTTCAAAAGCTCCTAAAAGATCTATTACTGTCATTCGAGTATTTTTTTTAAAAAAACTTAAAATAATAACTGAAACAATAGCCCAAAAGCCTGCTTTCATTGCTGTATAGCCATAAATTAGCAAACCCATCAGTACAACCAAAGAAAGTAGCATATGCCAGCCACCTTTGAGGACTTCAAATATATTAGGCAACATAGATTTATCAATTTTTTCAATCCCATGCTTTTCAGCTTCCACATGGACCATGAAATAAATTGTTGTAAAATATAAAAAAGCAGGAATTATTGCGGCTAAAATAACATAAGAATAAGGTGCCTCTAAAAACTCAGCCATTATGAAAGCGGCTGCGCCCATTATTGGCGGTGTTATTTGTCCACCAGATGATGCACATGCTTCTACAGCAGCTGCAAACTTTGCTCTATATCCGTAATTTTTCATAAGTGGGATAGTAAAAGAACCAGTGGTTACCACATTTGCTACTGCAGAACCATATACAGTTCCTGTCATACCTGATGCTACAACAGCAGCTTTAGCTGGGCCACCTGTTCTATGTCCTGTTAAAGCTATAGCTAAATCAACAAAAAAACGACCAACTCCTGATCTAATTAAAATACCACCAAAAATAATAAATAGGACAATATAGGTTGAAGCTACATATAAAGGTATTCCAAAAATACCATCAGACGTCATAAATAAAGTATCAATGTATTTTGCTAAATTTGTAGGAGGGCCATAAAAGAAACCAAAAAACTTATGTGCAAATAATGCATGCATCATAAAAAACACTGCAACAAACACCATAGCCCAACCAACTGCTCTTCTAGTTCCATCTAAAACTAAGTATAATAGAATAGAACCAACGATAATGTCACCAATGTATTTATCGCCATATCTTAGTGTAAAAGTTTCAATATCCCAAATAGTCCATAACTGAACAAACAAAATCATTAAAATTATTAAGAGATCATAAAAAAAACCAGCAAGTCTTAAAAAATTATTTTTATCATTAACGATAAAAATAGGGTCTTTCAGACTTTGTCGAAATAAAGGATATATAAATACTGCAAGTATCATCATTACTGATAAATGAACCGATCTGAATGATCTGCCTTCAGGTGTTCCGTAAACTGCAACAAATAAATGATAAAAAGCTAGACTTACAGAAAGCCAACTACAAATTACTATAATCCAATATGTAAAAGATTTTTCTTTAGACCAAACAATAAGTTCATCTAAAAAACTAAATTCTTTTACTTCATTATAAACTAGTTTTTTTTGACCTTTAGTCATAGAAAAATCTTAGAAGAATTGAATAAAAAGGCACGTAAACGTGCCTTTTTAAAATTATTACATTACACCAACTTCTTTATAGTATTTAGCAACACCCGGGTGTATTGGAATAGCTGAGCCTGTAACAGCTTCTTTTAAAATAACTTTATTCCAAATACTTTTAACTTTTGCAAACTCTGCATGATTTTCCCAAAAGACTTTAGCCATTTTATATACTAAATCATCAGGTAAATCTTTATGAACAATTGCAGATGTAACAATTCCTAATGTTGGTATATCAAAAGGATTGGTTTTATATGCGCTTGATGGAATAACAGCTTTGATATAACCTGGATTATTTTTTACAATTCTATCAAGTCTGTGTGGTGGAAGACCAATAAACCTTATTCCTGGACTATTTTCTAATTCAAGAAAACTAGCTTGAGGAACAGATGTTGCTGCCATAAAAACATCAGCTTGACCATCTTTCATCAAAGCCACAGACTCTTTATAACTTACCATATGAACGACACCACCATTTTTTTTAATCGTGTCGAAGTTAAATCCATAATCCTTTAAAATTGACTCACAAAAGGCTGTACCAGTCCATTTTGGTTTTCCAGGACTAATATTAGCTGCTTTCATATCTTCAAAACCTTTTATTTTTGAGTCGGCTCTTACAGCAACTTGAAAAGCTGCAGGATACAATGTTGCAAAATAACGCACATTTTTTCTTGCTTTCTTAAATTTACCTTTTCCATTATAACCGTTAGCAACTGTGTGTGCATATGTAAAACCAAATTGTGCATCTCCGTCGTCTACTGACATTACGTTAGAGATTCCTCCTCCAGATGTATTGGAAGTAGCAGTTCCTTTAATTTTTGCTTGAAAGGTTTGCATGATTTTAGCACCAAGTGGATACCAAGAACCTCCAGAAGGCCCTGACACCATTTTGATAAATGTATCTGCATTAGCCACATTTGCTAAAAAAGCAAATGAAGATGCTATTGCAAGTAGTTTAACAGTTTTTTTCATTTTAATTTCCCCCATAACTGTATTTTGAAAATGATTCATAGTTCACTAGTTATTTATGCATGAGTCAAGTATTATAAAAATAATAATGATTATTTTCTAAACATTTATTATATATAGAAGGGGAGGTTTAACAATGAACAAAAATATAAAAAATGTTATAATTACTGAGGTAGGCACTAGAGATGGTTTTCAATCTGAAAAAAAAACTATTGATACGCAAGATAAAATCTTGCTAATTGATGATTTAGTAGATGCTGGTTTCAAAAGAATAGAATTTTCCTCCTTTGTCTCTCCCAAAGCAATTCCTCAACTAGCTGATGCTGATCAAGTAATCAAACAAGTTAAAAGAAAATCAGATGTTACTATGACGGCACTTGTTCCAAATTTGCGAGGTGCAATAAGAGCTGTTGAGTCAAAAATAGATGAAATTGTTGTTTTTTTATCAGCTTCAGAAAGTCACAATAAGAAAAATCTTAATAGAACCATAAATGAATCTTTGATAGGTTTTGAAGAAGTAATTAAGTTGGCTCAAGACTCAAATATTCCTGTTCATGGTGACATTTCAACTGCTTTTGGTTGTCCTTTTGAGGGTGAAATATCAGTTAAAAAAATTGTAGAAATAACGAAAGAATATAAAAAATTAGGGTTCAAAGGTGTTACTCTTGGAGATACAACTGGAATGGCAACACCACCTGTTGTAACAAAAACAATTCGTGAAATAAAAGAAAATATTCCAGATTTTGAAATAACTCTTCATTTTCATAATACTAGAGGTGTTGGGTTAGCAAACGTACTCGTGGGACTGAATGAGGGAATTACTCATTATGAAAGTTGTTTTGGTGGTATTGGAGGATGTCCTTTTGCTCCTGATGCTACTGGAAATATTTGTACCGAAGATCTTGTTTATTTATTACATGAAATGAATATCCAAACTGGTGTTGATTTAAATAAATTAATTCAAGTAGCCCAAAAAGCTGAAACCATTCTAGGTTACACTCTTCCTGGGCAAGTAATGCATGCAGGTCCAAGGTTAAAAAAATATTCCGTTGATAATGTTCCTACAGCTACTGGTGGGTGAATTACCTATGAATGAAAAAGGGGCTTTAAACGGAATAAAAGTTATAGATTTAACAAGAGTTATCTCTGGACCTTTTTGTACACTTTTATTAGCTGATATGGGAGCTGAAGTTATTAAGGTAGAACCACCTAAAGGAGATAATGTTAGAAATCAAGGTAATTTTGTTGACGGCTTCAGTGCTTATTTCACTCAATTTAATAGAAATAAAAAATCTATAATTTTAGATTTATATAAAGATAAAGATAAAGATGTGTTAAAATCATTATTAAGTGAATCAGATGTGTTGGTCGACAATTTTAGACCAGGCATATTATCTAAAATGGGATTTGATGAAAATACACTTAATAATATAAACCCAAGATTAATAAAAGCCTCTGTAAATGGATTTGGAAGTAAAGGAGAATATAGTCAAAGACCCGCGTTTGATTTTATTGCACAAGCTATGTCTGGTTTTATGCATATGAATGGTTCAGATGATACTGGCCCAGTTAGATCAGCATTACCAATATCAGATCTTATTGCCGGGTTATATTGTGCATTTGGTATAGTATGTGCTTTGCAATCAAGGCAAAAATCTAATCAAGGTCAAAATGTTGAAACTAGTTTAACCTCAGGTTTAATGTCTTTAATGGCTTATTTGTCTGCAGAATATTTTGTTACAAATAAAAATCCAAAGAAATCAGGAAACAATCACCCAATTTTAGCTCCATATGGATTGTTTAATACAAAAGATGGGAATATTGCTGTAGCTCCAGCGAACGATAAACTTTGTGAAGTTTTTTTAAAGGAAATAAAGCTAGAACATCTTTTGAAAAAAAAATTGTTTAATGATAATAATTCAAGAGTAATGAATAGAGTTAAATTGAATGAAATTATTAACTCAAAAATGTGTTTAAAAACTACTGATTTCTGGGTAAATAGACTTAATGAGGCTGGCTGTCCTGCAGGAAAGGTATTTTCTTTAAGTGAATCTCTTAATAGTACCTTAGCAAGAGATAACGAAATGGTTATTGAGTCAAATGGCCCAGGTAAAAGAAAAATTAAAATGACAGGATTTCCAGTGAAGTTATCTTCAACGCCAGCAAGATTATTTAGACCTGCTCCTGAGTTAGGAGAACATACGTTTGAAATCTTATCAAAATTAAATAAAAAAAAATAACATTAAAGGTATACTTATAATGAATTATAAAACCATTGATTTTGAAATAGTAGACAAAGTCGCAACTATTAAATTAAATAGACCAGAGTATTATAATTCTTTGAATGAACAAATGGCAAAAGAATTATTGAATGTAGCATATGAATGTGATCAAAACTCTTCTATTAGGTGTGTAATATTAACAGGTGAGGGCGAAAAAGCTTTTTGTTCTGGGGGAGATTTAAAATCTTTTTATGAGCAAGAAGAAAATGTATCTAGGCATCTGAAAGAAGTAACTCATTGTTTACATGGGGCTATAACAAGATTTTCAAGAATGGACGCTCCTTTAATTGTAGCTGTAAATGGAGTTGCCGCAGGGGCAGGTTTATCTTTTGTAGGGTTTGCTGATTTAGCGGTATGTTCAGATAAGGCAAGCTTTGTGTCTGCCTACTCCAAAGCTGGATTGACACCAGATGGCTCATCTAGCTATTTTTTGCCAAGAATAATTGGCTCAAGAAGGTATCTTGAATTAGTTTTGACTAACAAAATTTTGTCATCCAAAGAAGCTCTGGAGTGGGGACTTATAAATAAAATCTTTGAACACGAGATCTTATATAAAGAAACTTTCAAAATTGCTAAGGAATTATCAGAAGGTCCAACCTTAGCATTTGGAAGAACAAAAGAGTTGGTTCATAATTCTTTTACTTCTTCGCTTGAAGGTCAAATGGAATTGGAGACTATAATGATTTCTAAGTCAGCAGATACAGAAGATGGAAAAGCGGGAATTAGATCATTTGTAAAAAAAGAGAAGCCAACTTTTTTGGGAAAGTAATTTGCAAAGGAGAAAACAATTCAATTTGTAGTTATGGAAGGTGATGGCATAGGTCCAGAAATAATTAACTCATCTTTAGATGTCATTAATCTTGTTAAAAAAAAATTAAATTTAAAAATTAAATTAATTCATTTAAAAATTGGACTCGCCTCACTAAAATCACAAGGGACAACTTTTCCTGATAATTGCCTTAATGTTTGTAGGAATTCTGATGGTATTATTCTCGGTCCTGTAGATCATAATAATTATCCTGAAGAAATTAATGGTGGTTTTAATCCTTCTAGTTTGTTGAGAACAAAATTAAATCTTTACTCGAATATTAGGCCTGCAAGAAAATATCCAAATATTAAATCTTTAGTTGATAATATAGATTTAATTATAGTCAGAGAAAATGTTGAAGGTTTCTATTCAGATAGAAATATGTTTATTGGTAATGGAGAATTTGCACCAGAACCCGGTATAGGAATTTCATTAAGAAAAATCACAGATAAGGGTTCAAAAAGAATTGCAACAAGAGCTTTTGAAATTGCTTCAAATTTTAAAAAAAATAAACCCAAGATTAATGTTCATGCTATTCATAAAGCAAATGTTATGAAATTAACTGATGGTATTTTTTTAAAAGCTTGTAGAGAAACAGCAAAAAAGTATCCTGAAATAAACTATAATGAAATGCTAGTTGATGCAGCAACTGCACATCTTCTAAAAAATCCCGAACAATTTGATGTTATAGTAACTACTAATATGTTTGGAGATATACTATCGGATTTAGCTTCAGAATTATCTGGATCACTTGGTTTAGCAGGGTCAATAAATGTAGGAGATGATGTGCCAATGGCACAAGCCCAACATGGTTCTGCTCCAGATATAATGGGGAAGGGTATTGCTAACCCTATATCAATGATATTATCAGTTGGAATGATGTTTAATTGGATAGGTTTAAGAAAAAAAAATGATTTGTTTTTAAAAGCCAGTAAATATATTAAAAAAGCTGTAGAACATCATTTTGAAGAATTTCAATATTTAACACCTGATTTAGATGGGAATGCAACAACTAAAGATGTAACAAAATCAATCTTAGAAAAAATAAAATTGTTAAATTAATCGATAATTGAAAATGACTGATCAAATACCTATACCTGCAGTTTTTATGAGGGGTGGAACTTCTCGAGGCTTGCTATTTCACAAAAAAGATTTGCCAAAAGATAAATCATTGATATCCAAATACCTCTTAAAAATCATGGGCTCTCCAGACATAAGACAAATTGATGGTATGGGAGGAGGAACATCAGTTACAAGCAAAGTTTGCATTATTTCAAAAAGTGTAGAGAGAGACGTTGATATAGATTATTTATTTGCTCAGGTTGAGGTGGATAGAAATTATGTTGATTTTGAACCAACTTGCGGAAACATGTTATCTGCTGTTGGTCCATTTGCAATAGAGGAAGGTTTAGTTAAACCATCAAATCAAAATACAGAAATCTGTGTTAGGTCAGTAAATACCAATTCTTTGATTAAATTACTTGTTCCAACACCAAATGCTCAAGTAGTGTATGACGGAAATTTTAAAATTGACGGTGTTCCATCAACAGGGTCACCTATTTTATTGAATTTTTTAGAACTAGAGGGAGTGAAAACTGGTAAGTTATTTCCAACAAATGAATTCTCTACAAAAATCAATGATATTAATGTCACTTGCATTGATCTGGGTAATCCTATGGTTTTAGGACAAGCAAAAGACTTTTTAATAAATGGAGATGAGGACACTAAAACATTAAATGAAAATAAAACATTATTCGAAAAAATAGAAAATGTAAGGAAAATTGCTGGTTTTAAAATGGGTATGGGGGACGTTACTGGAAAAGTTTTACCAAAATTCGCTTTACTATCTTCTGTAAACAAAGGAGGTAATATAAGATCAAGATATTTTACACCTTTTTCATGTCATGAAACACATGCAGTAACGGGTACACTTTGCGTGGCTTCTAGTTGCTTAATACCTGGAACGATTTCATACAATTTGTTTAAATGTAAAAAGGACAAAAAAGTATCCATAATTGTAGAACATCCAATGGGTGAAATAGAGTGTGTTATAAATTTAGAAAATAATTTTCAAAAAAACCTGAAAAATAAAAAAAACTTAATTAATTCTTGTGGAATATATAGAACAGCAAGAAAAATAATGAAAGGTTTTGTCTATGTACCAAAAAGATAAAGAAATTAATGAAAATAATTATAGAAAATAAAACATATATTTATGGTTTATTTTTAGCTTTCACAGGTGGTGGTCTAGCAAATTTAATTGCCATACCTCTACCTTGGATGCTAGGACCTCTAATAGTAATAGGGTTTTTAACAGCAATTAACTTAAATGTAAAAATTCCTAATTCGCCTCGACCATTATGTCGTGCATTGTTAGGATGTACAATTGGAGCAAACTTTAATCCAGAAGTAATGCATAGAATTTCAGAAATTGGGCTTTCATTAATTATTTTGCCAATTTTTATCTTAACTATGATTTTGTTTACGTCTATTTATTTAAAAAAAGTAAAGAAATTTAATTTAAAATCATCAATTTTTTGTTCAATTCCCGGAGGTTTAAATGAAATGGTAATACTAGGAAATGAGATAGGAGTAAATCCTAGAACAATGACATTAATTCATTCTACTAGAATTGTGGTTGTAGTTTTTTTTGCTTCTTTGTTATTATTTTTTTTACCTAATGAATTAAAATCTATACCTTTAGAAATTGATTTGTTTGATAATTTTCAGCAATTGCCTGCCACAATATTTGTATCTTTCTTTGGTTATTTTTTAGGTAAGATAATTAACTTACCCGGTTACACAATTACTGGGCCGATGATTTTTTCTGCTATCTTACATGTTTTTGGACTTATAAATGCTATGCCAATGTACATTCTAATAATTGTGGTACAAGTAATTTTAGGTTCAGTTCTTGGAGCACAATTTAAAAATATTTCCTTGAAGGATATTTACGGTCCAGTTCTATCAGGAATAGTCACAACGTTAGTTGCTCTAATCCCTCTGTTTATATTTGTTTTTATCTTATTAAAACTTGATTATAATTTGGTATCTATAATATTGTCTTATTCGCCAGGTGGGCAGTCAGAAATGAACATTTTAGCTTTATCAGTAGGTGCAGATATGGCCTTTATAAGTACTCACCATATGTTTAGAGTTTTTATGGTTATAATGTTTGCAGCTTTGTTACAAAAGTACTTTAAATAAATTAATGCTGGTTTATAACAAAAGTTTTAAAATTTGCACTGAAAATAATAGGATCTTCATCTTTATCAGCCAGATATTGGTTCATTTTATTTTTAATATCCTCAAGAAATAGTTTTCTGTTATCACTCCCCATAAAATCAGCAGTTTTTCTTTTATCAATTTCTTTCATAATTATATTTCTAAAATCTGGATCATATTCTTTTAAATAATTGCCTAGTTTCTCCCCTTTATAAGATGAAAAGTTTATCTCCATACTGAGATAATCGTCTGATCCTTTCAAATTAGATACAAAAGATTTGTTTGAATTAGGTCCCATACCACCTATATCATGATAAACTAGAGAAGGAATTATTACTTTACCATCTGGACCAACTTCAATTGGTTCTCTCTCATCTTCGTCTAATTTCATTCTACCCATTTTAACAGCTTCATCTTTCGCTATTTTGTATATATCTAATTCTTTGTTAAGTTTTTTTTCAGGAGCAATGATTGAATTCGAAAAATAAAAAAAAAGAAATGTAATTAAACTTGACAACAGACCAAGTAAATAAAGAGGAAGACTTTTATTATTTAGAATATTCTGTAATGAAAAAGATAATTTTTTTTTTGGTTTTTCCTCATTAACTTCTTTTTTATCTTCAGGACTATTTTTTAATTCATTTTTTTCTTCAGCCATTTTTTACTCAATTTAATCTTTTAATGATTTATAAATATTAAGATCCAACCAAAATTTTTCCGCTAATTTATTTGCATCTCCAATTCTAAGGGATAGACCCCTTATAATTGCTGCTAAAAGTGGGTCTGCTTCTCTAATTTTTTCTTTGATTGTTTTTTCGTGAATAGCTTTAATTATAGAGTTAGTTTGAGCAATTACTGTCACTGTTCTTGAACTATCAATTATGTGACCTATTTCTCCAAAAATTTCTCCTTCATTTAAAATTCCTAATTCTAAACCTTGTTTTGTAATTATTTTAACTTGTCCACTTTCAATAAGATAAACATATTCTGATTTATCATTATAAGAATAAATCACATCACCCTGTGAATATTTTTTTGTTATAAATGTGGCTTTTTTATTCATTTCGTTTCAATCTTATTTATATTTTTTGTTTTTGATTAAACAAATTATTTATCTTCTCGTATATTATTACATGAATGATAATAATAATAACATAAACGACAATATAAAAAAATCTTCACAAATTTTTGACAATTTTTCTACATATGAAAAAATTAATGAAGAAAATAATTTGTTATTTATAAGCACAGAGAAATGGATAGCGCAACTTGGAAGAAGAATTACTTCTTAGAATTCAATTTTTTTTCAAAAGGTACAATATTCATTGCAAGATGATTTTCATCGTTATATATTTTATCTAGTTCACCTTTCAGTACAAATTTATTAATAAAATCACCAAATTGACTGAAGTCTTCGTATGCATTAGTATTTTTTTCTTTATTCATTTCAGAAGTTTTCCCGTTATAAAAGTGCCTTACACTAGCTAGGTCTCTTATCGCTGGTCCGATAACAACATCATGATTATTTAATCTTTTAGCCATTACAGAATAATCTTTTTGACCGAAAGGAATCCTATTTGGACATACAACTAAATGAGGATATATTTGTTGATATCTTGCTTTTACTTTATCCATACTTCTAATAAAGCTCTCAGTTGGAGCTAGGTCGGCGTTACTTAGTGAAGTTGGTATCAAAACACAATAGCTCTCTCCAACCAAATTCCATAATCTTTGTGAAGTTCCAGCCGGTGTATCAATTATGACTACATGACCAGTTTTAAACATATTTTGTTTTATAAATTGTTGAACAAGTGAAATATTTGTATTTTCAAATGCTGATGTGATAGGCAGGAACTCTATATTAATCTCGGGATTACTAGCAGATAAAAATTCAGTAGTTGTTCTTTGCAAGTCTGTATCAATTACCGTAATTTTTTCTGGTCTCATTTTTGTTGCTAAAGCTCTAGCCAACATTATAGTAAGGGTACTCTTACCAACCCCTCCTTTTACATTAGCTACAAATATGGATTTTGCACCATTTTTTATATAATCACTTGATAAAACCATAATTTATCCTTCAAAGTTTAAATATTTTTTAGCGACTTAATTAATTTTATAGCTTTTTCATATAACTCAAACTCTTTTGTTACTTTATCCAATTTAAACGATACATGCTCTTTTTTAGTGTTGAAATTAGCTTCAATAGAGTTAAGTTTTTCAATAAGTTTTGTTTTTTCACCCTCCAAATTTTGAAGGTCAACAATTATATTGTTTATAACATCAAAATTTTGAAAAACATTATTATCTAAAAATTCATCCTTATTATTTTGAATTAGTTCATTAGTTGTTTCAATTTCTTTTGATGGATTATTATTTATATTAGTTGATGTTTGAGTATCGGAACCCATCTCCTGTTGGAGTTTTTTCCAACCACCTTTTCTTGTTAAAACATTTACTTCATAATTATCCATAATAAGCATCTTATTTTATAAATGAAAAAATGTCTATAACTAATTGAATTAAAACATAATTTTTATTTTATACAACATATTGTGTGAGTTTTTATAAAAAAGACACTATTTAGTTTTGATTTTCTCTTTTACATTTAAAACTTGTCATACATTGCGCAGTAGGTTGGAAGACAGTTACATCTTTTCCTTTTAACTGTCTTTTAAAAATACATTTAAACCCATCTTTTTCACCATCTTTCATATTTACTTCTACTTTTTTTAATCTACATGTTTCATACTTTTTGTATTCTTTATGAACAGTTTTTGATTTACCATAAATCTTTCCACCTGCATTAGAATTATTTATGCTAGTAAATAACAAAATTACGATTGAACAAAACAATGATTTTGAATAAAATTTTATATATTTATTTGTCATCTTTCCCCGGTAAATATGCCTTTCCTTGAATAGCAATTGCTCCCATATTTTTAAAAAAATCAGAGTTTTCTTGAACAAATTTCTCTATTTTTTCTTTTATAGCTGCTTCAGCATCATCTTGGTTTTTTTTTTCAATATCAGCCACTCCATCTATAATCCAATGTACCTTATACATTTTAACCTCCAACCTTATTTATTTTTTTAAAAATGTCATTTGATTGTTTTTGAGCTTCTATTATTTCTTCTGCAGATAATTCATTAATTATTTTATCCCGTTTTTTTGCAGCACTTTTGATTCCTGAGGCTACAGCAATATTATACCATTTATAAGCATTTATGTAATCTATTTCTTCAGATAATTTTATATGCCATTTAGCAATTTGTATAATTGCTAATTTATTTTTTTTCATAGCGTGTTTTTCTAAAAACTTCTTTATATTTTCATTAATCTCGATTTTTTCTTTTTTATCTAAATAATTTTCCAGTAAGTCTATGATTTTTCTTGAATTCTTAAAACCACCTAAATCAGATATAGCAGACCAGAAATAGGCTTTTTCAAAATTTTGCGGAGTGATGTTACCAGCGTACAAAATTTGAGAATATAAATACTGAGCATTAATAATATTTTTATTGGATAAAATATCTAATGTATTAATCGCTTCATCAAATTTTCTTTGTTTTAATAATTTATGAACTTCTTTTATGTTAAAATTTGTACTTGAAGAAAAAACTTGTATACAAAAAAAATTATGAAACAAAAAAGTTGTTAGTATTATAAAAATTTTTATTAAGTTTTTTGTTTTATCTAACAACAATCTATCTTCCAGCCATCATAATTAATTGAAGTTGTACAACTCTAATTTTAAAATTTGAGTTACCTTTTCTTTCATATACAATAATTTTTGGTCTTTTAGTGTCTAATTTTTGAAACTCTAAGACCATTTCATCGGGGAGATAAACGCCATATTTGTTTAATGTTAATATAGGATCATCTCTAAACTCTTCTTTGAAATCAGGATCGATCCAAATTCTAGCTAAGACTCTACCTAGTATGTCTGGAAGAAACTTTTTTACTTCTTGTCTGTTTTCAAGAAAAATTTCTTTATCTACAAGATTTAAAACGTCATTATTTTTCTCAAACTTTACAGGCAAGTTTGTTTTTTTATTTTTTGGAACAACTAGTTCTCTGCTTTTTGATATTGAGTTCATAAATTAAATAGAATTAATATATCATAAAACGTTTTTTTTCAAATTTTGTTTAAAATTTTTAAAAAAATATTGGCATGTTAATTGCAAAAACGTCTTAAGGTAAAGATCATGTTAAATACAATCAAAAGTGCATTAAATTCAAATTTGAGAGGTATATCACTTATATCCAATAATATTGCTAACTCAAATACTACAGCTTTTAAAAAAAGTAATGCAAATTTTTCAGATATTTATACAACAACAGTTAGTACGGGTCCAAATACTTTCGCTGGAATGGGAGTTACTAATGATGATCCTAGAAAGCAAATGAAACAAGGTGCTTTAAAAGCTACTGGAGGAGCACTAGATTTAGCTGTCAGTGGTCTAGGTTTTTTTACATTAACTAATGAAGCTGACATTCAAAAGCCATATTTTACAAGAGATGGTTCATTCCAACTCCTAAAAAATGGAGAGATTGTAAATTCAGATGGTCTTAATTTAATGGCTCATAAAGTTGACCAAGCTGGTACTTTTAACCCATTTGCTATTGAAAAAGTAATTGTTCCACCAATTAAGACAGTTAATAATAAGGATTTAATTCTATCTAATGTTAATGTTTCACCATCAGGAGTATTAAAGGCTGTTTATGGACTTGATACTGAACAAGTTATTGCAAAAATTCCTTTAGCCAGTTTTGAAGATAGTACAAAATTAAAAACAGAAGGCAATAATCTTTACAGAAGTTCTCCTGGTTCTGGACTTCCAAATTATGGTCTGGCAGTTGATGGAACATTCGGTGAAATAGTTCCTGGTTTTTTAGAAGCATCAAATGTCAAAATCACAGATGAATTAGTAGAGATGATTAAAATTCAGCAAGCCTTTACAGGTAATTCTCGATTATTGCAGACAGAGATTGATATAACTAATAGATTGATAAATAGATAAAAACTAAAATATTGGAATAAAAATCTGATAACTTAATATTTTAGTCTTCACTTCTTGATCAATAAACAAAACTCCTTGAGCACTAACATTTAGTTTATCTTCAATATATAATTCCACCTTTGCTGGTTTATCAGATTTATTTGAAAATTGAATTGGTAGAGAATTAAAAAACTCATTATCTAATCTTAAGTTGCCTTCCATAATGGCTCTGTCATGTTTAATTAAAATTTCTTCTCTAATGTTAGTATCTTTATTAGTAATAAATAGTTTACATCTTCCTTTATAAATATTTAATAAGCTACATGATAAATGATAACAATAAATGTTAGAATTGCTCTCATACTGAGCTTCAGCAGTTTGTATTAGCATTTCTAATTTATTCATTTCTTAATTTTGAAGATTTTTATCAATAAAGTTTCTAATTTTTTTGATTGCATTACTTTTAATTTGAGAAACCCTACCTGTAGAAACACCTAAAACTTCTGCAATTTCATAAATATTTAATTCTTCAACAAAATAAAGTTGAATAACTAAAGCTTCTTTTTCCTCTAAATTTTTTAATGCATCTTTCAAAAGTTCTTTTAATTCGTTTTCACTGACTTGCTCTTCTGGTGAATTATCTTTTGCAATGAACCAGTGCGAAAATTCATCATAGGCATCATCTAAATTATTAATTGTGTTAGCTTGAAATGCTGTTTCCCATTCAAAAAATTTACTCTCACTAATGCCAAGTTTGTCTGAAATTTCATTTGTGTTCGGGTCTCTTCCAAGTTTTTGTTTTAATATTTCTTTAACTTTATCGGTATTTTGTTTCATCTTAATAGTAGTTCGACAAAGGTTAGAGTTTTTCCTCAAATAATCAAGAATTTCTCCTTTTATTCTTAAATTCGCATAAGATGCGAAGGTTGCATCCTTTTGTGGTTTATAATTTTGTGCAGCAGAAATTAAGCCAATCATTCCAATTTGAACTAAATCATCGATATCTATAACTGATTGAACTCTACCGTATAAAAACCAAGCAATTTTTTTTACCAGTGATAAATTTTCTTTTATCAATGTTTCTACATCAGGAGAACTGATTTTGGAATAGTTATTCATTGTTAATCTTCAAAAAACTTAATACCTTTTACGTCATTCAATTTAATTATTTCTAAATTTTTATATAAATTTTCAAAAGAAATAATTTCTTCTTTATTCAATTTATCGGAGACCACAGGGTTTCTGGAAATGATGGAGTTTTTAACTCTTTGAGATATTTTTAATCCACCTAAATATGTTGACTTAATATCAAGATATTTTGAGAAAATCAACTCAAACCTATCATAATAACTTTTTGCATGTATTTCATTATTACTATTGTTAACAAATATTCCGTAATTTTCTATTTTATGATCAAAATGTGCCGCTTTCATCAAACCGTATGCATCAACAAAACTTGTTGGTTCAGGGACTACAACTACAACATTTTTGTTTGAAGCAGCCATAAAAGCTGTTGAAGAAGTATCTGCGCCTGCGCCTACATCAATAATCATCATGTCATAACTTTTTTTTAAACTACTAAAACTTTTAATTATTTTATATCTCTCTGTTTCATTGAGATTTAACATGTTATGTATGGCACTTCCACCCGAAATAAAATCTAACTTAGAATTAACCTTTATCGGAATTTTATTTAAATTTAAGTTACCACTCACAAAATCATCTAAACTTTTTTCAGGATTAACACCCAAAATGATATGTGCATTAGCCATTCCTAAATCAGCATCTAGTAATAAAACTCTTTTTCCATGTTTAGCAGCTGTCAAAGCAAGGTTAACGGCAATCGTCGTTTTACCTACTCCACCCTTACCACTTGATATTGCTATGCTCTCTGTCATTTTTAAAAAAACCTATTTTATACTACATTTCTTTCATATATTGTGCCAAAATTTCATCTTTAGCAAAAGCTAAAGCGTCAATTATGTTTTTTGATGATGATAATAACCCAATTTTAGAATTTATTTCAGCAAAGATCGATAATTCTTCTGAACCTACATAACTTTCATCTAACTTTGTAAGGGCTATAATAGGTTGCAAGTTTCTAAAAAGATCCATTTGATCTGATATTGTTCTTCTATTAGCATTTGCTTGAATAGTCAAAATAAGGCTATAGTTTATATTTTCTGAGGAATCTTCTAAAAAATTCATAAAGTCTTCGTTCATAATAAATTCTCTTGAAACATCAACAATTAATTTTCTATTTCTATTTGCATCCAGAAACTTTTTTAAATCATTTATATTCGAAAGTGAGTGGACCTTAACATTTAATAATCTTCCAAAGTTTATCAAATCTGTCATATTGTTAGCTGATTTGTTAGAAAAATTAATTAACGAAATATTTTTTGTTTCATTCATGTAAGTTTTATTATCCAATAAATATGAAACTATTTTGGATGAGAGTGTTGTTTTACCAACTCCAGTAAAACCAGTTACAAATATAACATCAGACTCATTTATTTTTTCTTTAGAAGGAAACACCAATTTTTTTGAAATTAATTTATAAAAATTAATCTCATTTTTAGGCATTTCTAAAGACTCTAATTTCTTAAAAGTAGAATTTATGATTTGTTTTGAAAAACCTTTCCTTAATAATTTTAGATAAAGTGATTTATCTAAAGAGTTTGATACACAATCAATATCAGTAATAATCATATTGTTTAATAGAGTTTTTATCTCACTTTTAAATCCATTCATTATATCAAAATTAATATTATCTTTTTGGCTTTCTTCATTTATTTTAGTAAATTCTGTAGGGGAGTTTTCAATCTTTTTAACATTATTATTTTTTTCATAACTTTTCTTTTTATTTTGTTCTATTGGTTGTTTAGTGAAGAGTTCTTTGAATTTCAATTTTTCTGATGAAATTTTAGTATTTTTCTGAGACTTTAATATATCAGTAATATCGTTTGAACCTATAATTTCAATTTTACCATTTAATTTCTTTGTTGATAATATTACAGCATCTTTTCCAAGTACCTTTGAAATTTCATCCATGGCAGATAAACTATCCTCTGAAATAACTTTATGTTGTGTCATATTTTTTCTCCAATTTTTTTAATTATTTTTTTGTTCTTCATCAGATCCAATTGTTGCAACAACTTCAATTTTCTTATTATCTGGAAGTTCTGTGAATGAGAGTACATCCAAATTATCAATATGTTGTCTTAACATGAAGGAAATATCTTTTCTTATACTTGGAGCTGTAATTAAAACTGGTTTTTTGTTTTCAGCTTGAAGTTTTTCAAATGTTTGATTAATGAGTGTTACAATTTTTTGAACTAAATTAGACTCAAGTATAAGACCATTTTCTCCTGATTGTTTTGCGATATTTAATATCATTTGTTCTAAATCACCAGAAAATGTAATTATAGGTAACGGAGTATTTAATGGTGCTATTTGTTGAATAAGAAGACCAATTATTGATGGTCTCACGATTTCAGATAACTCAGTATTTGATAAGTTTTTATTATTAACACCTGATAATACTTCAAGTATTTTTCTTAAATCGCTTATAGGTATTCTTTCTTCTAATAACATTTTTAAAATAGCAGTAATTACATTTAGAGGAAAAACTTTTGGAACGGTTGAAGTCACCAATTGAGGGGATGTTTTAGATAGATTATCGAGCAATGATTGTACCTCATCTTGGCCAATTAACTCACTTGCATGTTTATTAAGAATTTGATTTAAATGAGTAGCGATAACTGATTCAGGTTCTACAACCATATAACCTAAACTTTCCGCTCTTGATTGTTGATGTTTTTCAATCCATGTTGATTCCATGTTAAAGCTAGGATCTTTAACATCAATTCCTTCAATTTTCATTTGTGAATTATCGCTTGGTATTGCTAAAAGAAGCTGCGGATAAACCTTATCTTCACCAACAATAGTCTGACCAATTCTAATTCTATAGCCATTGGACTCTAATGTAAGATCATCTCTCACCCTTACAGATGGGATAATAAAACCTAGTTCTTTAGATAATTGTTTTCTAACTCCAGTAATCCTAGAAATCAATGGACCGTCATTATTATCATCTACCATTTGTATCAGACCATAGCCTAGTTGCATTGAAACCTGAGAATTATCAGAAATCTCGTCAAGTTCTATAGTGTTTGCATTTGTGTTTTTATTCTCTAAATTGAAATCATCATTTTGAGAAATATTTTCCTCTGATACATCTTTCCTATTAAGATAATACCAAACCCCAAAAGCTAGTGATCCTGCTACTAAAAATAATAAGTTTGGCATTCCAGGTATTATTCCTATCAGAAATAGTACTGCAGAACTTGGTAACCAAGCTTGTTTAACGCCAATTTGAGAACCAATTTGTTCTGATAAATCGTGATTTGAAGAAATTCTTGTTACAATTATTGCAGTTGCAATTGCCAGTAAAAGTGACGGTATCTGAGCTACTAAACCGTCTCCAACTGAGAGAATAATATAATTTTCCGCTGCAATTGATATAGGTAAGTCGTGCTGACCAATTCCAATGGTTAGTCCGCCAATTATATTAATCATTAGAATTAATATTCCTGCAATTGCATCACCTTTTACAAATTTTGAAGCACCATCCATTGCTCCATAAAAATCTGCTTCTTTTGCAATATCTTCTCTTCTTGTTTTAGCCTCTTCACTTGTCAGAAGCCCTGCGTTCAAATCTGCATCAATAGCCATCTGTTTACCTGGCATAGCATCTAGAGTAAATCGAGCTGATACTTCGGAAACTCTTCCTGCTCCTTTTGTTACAACTACAAGATTAATAATGATTAAAATTGCAAATACAAATATACCAACTACGTAATTCCCTGCTATTACAAATGCTCCAAAAGCTTCAATAACATGACCCGCAGCGTCTGGACCAGTGTGACCCTTACTTAAAACTATTCTAGTTGATGCAACGTTAAGTCCAAGCCTTAATATAGTTGCAAATAATAGAACAGTTGGAAAGCTAGAAAAGTCTAGTGGCCTGAAAGTATGTAATGCAACCATCAAAATTAAAAGTGACAAAAGAATATTAGTTGTAAAAAATAAGTCTAATAAATATGCTGGTAATGGTATTACCATCATTACAACTAATAATAAAATACCCAATGGCAAAGCTAATGATTTTAACTTTTCATAAATAAACAAGGATGTAGATGAATTACTTGTTGTCAAATTCATGACATATTTCCTTTTTTAAATTTATTAAATAAAATCAACATATTAATAATGGTCAAATTAAAACTTTAAATCTACTCAATGAAAAGCAAGAAGAATGCCATTTTTGAAAAATTTAATTAATTTTAGGATATTAAGTGATTTTACCAATAAAAAAAAAATTGGCATATTATGTGCATTAAAGTTCTTGTAAATCCAAATTCAGGAGTAAGTAATGTTTTACACAAAATATTTTAGAGGGATTGTATTTTTAAGTGTTTTTTCACTATCAGCTTGTATGCAAAATTTCAATACATCAAGTTTAATGAAGAATAATCAAATTAATGTTGACAAAAACACAAATGGTGTTGTTGCTCTTAAAGAGGTTTTTGATAGTTCAGTTGAGAAGATTCCCACATTAACTGCGGTGGGATATGCAGTTGTATCAAGTCAACCTGGAAGAACGCAAGCTCAAAAAAGACTTATGGCAATAAGATCTGCTAGGATGTCTGCAATGAGAGAGTTGGCAGAACAAATTCATGGAATTCAGGTAGACTCTAATACAACAGTCATAGATTTAATGGTTCAAAACGATACTTTTAGAGCTATTGTTAAAGGGGTGATCAGAGGAGCTAAAACTGTACGAATAAATCCTACTGGTAAGGATACTTATGAAACAGTATTAGAAATTGATAGAGATATGATGGTTGCTCTATTAAAGAGTGCAAGAAATAGTTAAAAATTTTCGATGAAGTTAGTCCTAAAAATTATAATATTTATATTTGCTTTTTATTTACCTGCTAATGCAAGTAATTTAAAAAAGCTGACAGTTAATGAGGTTACTACAACAGGTAGATCTGTAATAATTAATAATGATATCAGAAAAGCCAGGAATTTAGCTTTAGAGGATGCATTATACCTAGCTTCATTAAAGGGTGGTGCAAAAGTTGAGGGGTTTTCAAGTGTTTCAAAAAATACAATTATCAATGATCAATCTATAATTAAACCAACATCAAGTATTTTAGATTTTAAAATAATTGATGAGATTCAAACCAAAGAACACTTTCAGGTTAAAATTTTAGCTGTTGTAGGTATAAGCAACTTAGAGTCCACTTGTAATTCAAAGCCAATAAATATTACAGTTTTTAATGGCAAAATCAATTCTGAGTTTTCTTTACCTTCTAGGCTTATTAGAAGCATAAATTTTTGGTACGAAGATTTTTTTGAAATTTTGAAAAAGCAAGATAATGTTAATATAATTGATAGAAGAGATATAGATTTTGAAAAATTAAAACAATCCTTAAAAAATGCTGAATACGATTATAATGCAATTGTGAATGGCTTACCCAAAATTGAAAAAGGTAATTACAGTTTGGTACCTTTTTTTGAACTCACTCACAAAGATTTAATAAACAAAAATAATAATTCTTACTTATCTGAAAGGGGGCAAGCAAATTTTGCCAGATATAGAATTTTACTAAAGTTTTATAGAGGGTCAGAATTTAAAAATGTTAAAGAGTTTACAATTGAGCAGAATGTAAAATTTGACATCAAAACAAATTTTCAGTTTATGAAAGCATTGATGAAACCCAGTATTAAACAAATTGCAAATTCTATTGAGTTAAAGACCATTTCAAGCCTGCAAAAAATAATAAAAGATTTTCACTGTTCTCCTCTAACGAGTAAAATATATGTAAAAAACAACAAGGAGCTATTTATCGATTTAGGTTCAGAACAAGGGATATATAATAGACAGATTGGAATTGTAAAAAGTGGATATAATACAAATTTTTTAAAAAAGTCAGATAATTTAGTTTTTTACGTTAATGAAGTGTTTAAAAATAAAAGTAAAATTATACCTCTAAGTGATGAAATAGATATACCAAAACTAAATAAAATGGAAATTCAGTTTGTGGAGTAAAAAATGAAAGTTACTTATTTTTTAATTTTGAAATTAATATTAATAGTTATTTTAACCCCATCATTAACTTTATCTGAACCCTTTGTAGTCTTAGAATATAGAAGTAATTCAAATTATG
>QCNN01000012.1 GCA_003213175.1 SAR116 cluster bacterium AG-426-B08
AATATTCCATTGATTATTGGTAGTTGCGGGACATGTGGTACTGATAACATGGTTGATTGGATGGAAGATATTACTCTAGAACTTTCTAAAGAACTTAATCAAAACCTCAAAATAGCTAAAATTTATAGTGAATTATCAAAAGAAAAACTTTTAGAAAATTATAGAAACGGTTCGATTGCAAACCTACAACCTAAAATCAAAATTAATGAAAAAATTATTAATAATATCTCCCACACCGTTGCTTTGGCAGGAATAGAACAAATTCAAGCAGCAATAAATACTAGAGCTGATATAATTCTTGCTGGTAGGACAACAGATACTGCTATAATTGCTGCATTACCAATACTAAAAGGTTCTAATCCCGGTATTAGCTGGCATGGAGCAAAGGTAGCAGAATGTGGTGCTCTTTGTTCAACAGAACCAACAAGTGGTGTGGTTATGGTCGAATTTTATCATAGTCACTTCGTAATTTATCCTCTATCAGAAAAAGCAAGATGTACACCTGAAACTGTCTCTGCCCATATGCTATACGAAAATGCAAATCCATTTATTCTTTTTGAACCAGGTGGTTATATGGATGTTAGAAATGCAAACTACGAAGCATTAGATAATAAAAAAGTCTTAGTTAAAGGCGCCAAGTGGATTAGAGATAAAAGTTATTATGTTAAATTAGAAGGAGCACGTATTTCGGGTTATCAAACCTCATCCTTAGTTCTACTTAGGGACGAAAATTATGTAAATAACGTAGAACAATGGACTTCTAAATTGAAATCATTTTTGAATAAAGAAATTAAAAAACGTATGAATTTGGCCTCAAAAGATTACAAATTACAATTTCGTCATGTAGGAAAAAATGCAACATTAGGTGAATTAGAAAATAAAAGTTCTTATCCAAATGAGGTTGGAGTTTTATGTATCATTACAGCAAAAAATAAGGAACTATCTGTTGAAATATCAAAATTAATTAATCCATTCCTACTTCATTACCCCCTTACTAAAAATGAAGAATTACCTACGTTTGCCTTTCCATTCTCTCCTGTTCATGCTGATAGAGGAGCCTTATATGAATTTTCATTAAATCATAAGTTAAAATTGAAAGATCCAATGTCGATTTTTAAGTTAGTTTTAAATGAGATAAATAATGTATGAATTAGGTTCAATTGTAAAAAACATAAGATCAAAAAATGCCGGTCCTTTTTGGGTCACAATTGATATTTTTTGTTTAGATGCAGAGTCATTAAAAGTAATTTTAAAAAAAATAGATGTCGATTTAATAAGTACAATATTTAAAATAAATAAAAGAAAAATTAAAATTTTTAAGATTGATAATCTTAATGTTATTAAAATCTCTTTTCCAAGAAAAGTAGTTCAAGGTCATATGAACGATAGAGATATGCATGGTGCACAATATTCTCTTTTACTTAAAGAATTTTTATTATAATTTTTTCATCCATTTAAAAATTGTTTTGTTAAGTAATTCTGGTTCTTCTAAAGAAATATAATGGCCTGTATTCTTAAAAGTTTTTGTCTCTAATGTTAATGTTAAAGATTTTATAAATTCTACATAATCAATTTTTTCATTATTTTTAATAGGCGATCTAATTCTTTTATTATCTAGTTTTGTACTGTGTAAAATTAATATTGGTATATTAATTTTAGACAATAAATCTTTTAAACAATGGGCATCAAACCAAATAACATTCCTTCTTAAAGCTAAAGAATATTTTACAGGGATGCCTATTGCTCTATTAATTATTCTTTCTCTATCATTATTAAATTTTTTATTAAAAAACATTGATGAAAACATTTGTTTCAATAAAAACAAATAATCCTTTTCAAAAATTGTTTTTTCAAAGTGACTTATAACTTCACCAAAATTTTCAATATCTGCAAATTTACTACCATCTACTAAAACTAAACCTAAAGTTCTTTTTCTGAATTTATAAGATAAATTTATTGCTATCCGGGTTCCCATACTATGACCAATAAAAATAAATTTTTTATCATTGTGATTTTCTATAATTTTTGCACAATCCATCGTTAGTTGTTCAATGCTCATAGGTAACTCTAAATCATTTTTTCCATCATGGCCTCTTAAGGTAGGACAAAAAACTGTAAAGATATTTCCAAAAAACTTTTCTTGTTCAACCCAATCTTCAGGACCAGAACAAAAACCATGAATAAAAAACATGCATATTTTTGAATTTTGAAAATTAGATACTATCATTTTAATTTTTTAATGATGATTTTAAAACTTTAGTCAATCAGATTTTATTTGAAATTTCAATTAAGTTAAAGTCAGGATCTCTTAAATATATCGAGTTTATTGGAGAAGTTGCTCCATGTCTTTTAACTGGTCCAATTTCAATTTCTACTTGATTTTCATTGAATATTTTTATCCATTCTTTAATAGGACGATTACTTAAAAAACATATATCAACAGAACCTGGTATTGGATTTTTAGCATGCGGAGAAAAAGGATTTTTCTCTTGATGAATGTTTATCTTTTGGTTACCAAATTTCAAAAATATTCTTAATTTACTATCATTCTCATTAAAATATTTTTCAAGCTTCATTCCAAGCAAATTGCAGTAAAAATGAATTGTTTTTTCAACATCTTTACTTGTCAAAACAATATGATCAATGGATGCTATCATTAAAATGTTCCCTTTAAAATTTTAGATTTTGAAATAATAATTATTTTAATCAAGTTTCAACTTCTGTTGTTTCACTGAGTTTATCCTTTTTTTAGATAATTCTGCAAAATTTTTTTCTAATTCAATACCTATATAATTTCTACCGTTTAACTTACATGCAACACCAGTTGTTCCACTCCCACTAAAAGGATCTAAAACAAAATCATTTTCCTTTGTAGATGCGAGTATTATTCTATTTAAAAGTTCTATAGGTTTTTGTGTTGGGTGCTTTCCGTACTCTTTTTCACCCTTTTTTGGAGCAGTAAATCTCCAAACATCTTTCATTTGTTTTTTGTTATTAAACTTTTTCATCAACTCATAATTAAAATAATGTTTTGATTTAATATTTTTAGCAGCCCAAATTATAGTTTCTGTACTATGTGTAAAATATCTACACGCAAGGTTTGGAGAAGGATTTGGCTTTTCCCAAGTAATATTATTTAAAACTTTCATATTTAATTGTTGCATCGCGAAACCGATTGAGAATATTACATGTAAAGTTCCAGATACCATTATAGTACCGTTGGGCTTTAATATTTTTTGGCATCTTTTTAGCCATTCTTTATTAAATTCATGATTTAATTCAGCACCTTTAGACTTGTCCCAATCTCCTTTATTAACCTTAACCATTTTACCATTTTGACAAGTTATTCCTCCATTGGACAAAAAATAAGGTGGATCAGCAAAAATAAAATCAAAATACTCACCATTTTTAGAAAAAAGATCGTCTATAACTTCTAAACAATTTCCTTTAATAATTTTTTGAGAACTATCAATCATATTCATTAACTGGTTTATGATTTTTTATAATTAACTATTAGATTTGTATTCAAAACAAAGTTATTACCATTGGCCTTCAAATTCCTTAGAATACTGAAATTTTTTTATTGGGGTTGCCTCACCAGTAGGAACTTTTGCAATAGGATTAAATTTAAATTTATCCTTACCTCGAGCTAATTGAGTTTCAAAATGAGGCCAAACTGATAGATCGGCCTTAACATTAACAGGAGCAAATCTCATTGTAATTCCACAACGTCGTCTATCAGAATTATTAGCAAGTGAACCGTGTAACAACCCATCATCATGAAGTGAGATTTGGCCTGCTTTTAAGTTAAGTGAAATCACATCTTTTTCATCTATCTCTTCATCAGGAACCTCTTGATCTAAAACTAAATGTTTAGCTTCATTAATACGGTGTTTATAAATCCCTTTCTTATGACTTCCTTTAACTATTTTCATTGCTCCATTTTCTTCGTTTGTATCATATAAAGCTAACCATACAGTAACAGTTTTTGCTGGTTTTAAAGGCCAATATTGAGCATCTTGATGCCATGGTACGACAGAACCGTCTTTTGGCTCTTTTAAAAAAAATTGTCCTCCCCATTGATAAAAGTTTGGGCCAATTAAATCTTCTACATAATCTAAAATTGAGGGTGTTCTGCAAAGATTATAAAAACTTATACTTGCCTTATGCCACATATTTGTTTGATTTAAATCTATTGATTTATCAAGTCTTGAAGTAAGAGTATGAAATAAATTATCTAAATCTTCACTTGCTTCATCCGCAAAGACAGGTAATCCAGTAATATAACCATCATCATTATATTGTTTCTTTTCGTCCTTAGTTAATCTTCTGACATTTTTATCTAATTCAAACATTAGTTGCTCCTTAATAATCAAAATATTTTTATTTATCTCTTTTTATATAAAGAGGGCTAGACCAAGCTTGATGACCATCTTCTTGTGTTACTTTTATATAAATTCTAGACTCATTTCCCTTTTTTAAATTCATTTTTTTCTTAATAGAGTAACTCGAATTATTCAACTTATCTGGCAAACATTTAATATTTAATTTTATATCCATTCCCCCAAATTGAAAAGTCTTCTCTTTTTCAATAATATCTTTTAATTTAACTTCAATATTTTTAAAATTTGTTTTGATTTTTAATAATCCGTTCAATGCTTTTTCATCTAACCATATGTCACAAGCTGAAAACCCTCCTGTTGTTACAGTTTTCCATTGAATCTTTTTTTCATTAATAATTTTTGGCTTTCTTTTTGGGTTCCAAAAATTTATATCTTTAATCTTTAATATTTTACCTCTTGTTAAAATTGTTTCACATGCCCACTGAACTAAACGACTCCTACCTCTGTAGTGTTGACCAGAACAAGTAATTCTGAACCTTTTTTTGGTAGAGATTTCAAAAGGATTTATATTTTCAATTAATTTTAAACCATCAAATATTTTAATATTTTCTAAAGGAGATGTTCCTTTAATATCAACATTCAAGTTGAAAAAACTTTCATTAGTTTTAATTGCATCTCCCATTAAAAAGTCTTTTTTTTCATGCTCTACTTCATCATTATGATCTTTTAATAATTTTGCTTTTTTTTCAAATGAAGCGTCAACATTCAAATAAATCCTTGCTCCAGTAGTTGCGTAATGGTGTCTTGACCTAAATTCTTTAAATAGAGTTTTTCTATCTAATTTTTTTAATAGGTGGCATGTTAATCCTCCATAAGAACCAAAAAGGCTGTCCCCAGGATAACTTGCACCTGGCCTACCTTTGTGCCCGTCACTAGCGGCAACCACTCCAACTCTATAGTTTTCTCTAAATGCATCTTCTAACATCCATTCAAAAGTTCCCCAAGCAGAGTGTATCTCAACAGAAGGTTCTAATTTTGCATTATATGCATAAGTAATATCTGCATATCTTCCGCCAACATGAGCAACTACCATTGCATTTTCATTTTTTAATTTTTCTATAAGTTCTTTTGATGTATGAGCATCGTTTTGAATATCAGTATCATCATAAATTAGAGCTCTGCTTGATCTATAAATTGGTCTTCCTTCTTTGATATACCAGACATTATGATCTCCTCCAACAGCAGTATTTCCAGACCATTCATACCCTGGTAAAGCAAGAAACCTACCGGTTTCGTTGAACTTTTTTGTTAAATTATTCAAATCTTTCCAAAATTTATCAGTGATTTGAAAATCATTTCCTTGATGACCACAAATATCTAAGAAAGATTTATTTCTTCCAAAGTCAAAATAGTCTTCTGCTGAATTGGTACCAATTGTCTCTTTACTTTGTCCATGCATATCGCTCCAAAAATGCTCGAATTTTTTATTTTCAATTACAATTTGATTTGATTTTGCCAGAACCTTGCCTTCTTTGTTTTTGAGAATAACATGAAAAGATCCCTCCTCTTTAATCTTAAGTCCATCTATCACTTTTGAAAACTTACCTGTTTTTAAAAAAACACTTTTTGGTAGATTGACAATTTTAGTATTAGAAAATAAAAATAGTTCACTATTTATTTTATTAGAAGGATTTCCCCATTGATCTTCACATTTTATAGATATTCTAAACGAATTATTGGGTCTTTTTAATGATGGGGCAACAAGTTTCCAATTTTTTCCATCTGTGGGAACAATCGATATAAATGGGTTCTTATTTTTTGGTAAAGGAATATAATCTTGGGTTGCAAATGGATCGACTAAGATTTTAAAATCAAAAATTTTCTCACAAAATGTTTGCATTCTTAAACCAGGAGAGCCAAACCTTTTATCTCCTAGTCTAATAATTATTTCATCATTTTCTTTTAAAAACCTTAAGCACCTTATGAAAATACTTTTCATTCTTGGCCTGATTAACCTTCTTGATTCAATTTCAAACTCAATGGGATCATTATTTGAAGTTTCAACAGTTATGTAACCTTCTTTTTTTGGTTCTGTTTTTTGTAATTTGCTTCCATCAAAATGAGGCCTTAAACCAATTGATATACCTCCCCAATCATCTAAGCCAAATTTACCAACTTTATAAATTAATTTAAATGCTTGCCAAGACCCAGCTTCAAAAGAACCCTTAGGGGTAATTGTGGCAGAACCCATAGATTCTATTTTATAGTCATGATAAGGCATAAATATTTAAATTTTATTTATATTTTAAATTATTTAAATATAATTTACATCAAATAATTTTGTAATTCTTAATCATCATGTTTTTCTATGTGATTAATTTTTAGTTAAAGTTATTTTTTAAAATGATTTTAGAATTAAAAAAATGGAAAAATATAAAACAAATGGAGCTGAAAGCTTAGTCAAAACATTGATTGATAGTGATGTCGATATTTGCTTTACAAACCCCGGGACATCAGAAATGCATTTTGTTGCAGCTTTGGATAATAATCCAAAAATGCGAAGTGTGTTATGCTTATTTGAAGGCGGAGCAACTGGTGCTGCTGATGGTTATTATAGAATGAAAAATAAACCTGCTTCTACTCTACTGCATTTAGGACCTGGTTTAGCAAATGGATTAGCAAACCTTCATAATGCAAAAAAAGCAAATTCTGGTATAGTAAATATTGTTGGTGAACATGCTATTGATCATATCAAATTAAACGCACCTTTAACATCTGATATAGAAGGAATAGCTAAACCTGTTTCCCATTGGGTTAAAACTTGTAAGTCCTCCATAGAAGTTGGAAAAAATGCTGCTGAAGCAGTAAAAGAATCATCAAACCCTCCCGGCAAAATTGCAACATTAATTCTTCCAGGTGATACAGCTTGGAACGAAGGTAAAAGTTGTGCTCCTCTTAAAAACTATTCAAGAAATGAAGTGGATAAAGAAAAAATAAATATTACAGCACAAGAATTAAAGAATGCAAAAAATCCGATGATTTTAGTTGGTGGGCAAGCTTTAGAAGAAAATAATTTAATGTTAGCTGCTAAAATAGCAGCTAAATATAATTGCCCTATAATGACTGATTTTTTCAACGCTAAACTTGAAAGAGGTGCGGGTCGAGTTAAACCAACAAGAATTCCATACAATGTAGATAGAGCTATTAGTTTATTGAAAGATTTTGATACGATTATTTTAATTGGAGCAAGAGAACCTGTTGCTTTTTTTGCTTACCCAAATAAACCAAGTATCCTAACAAATACAAATACCAAGTTTATATACTTTGCTAACATTGATGACAATATAACTGAAGGTTTAGAAAACTTATGTGATTATGTAAGTGCCGTTGAAAACCCTAATGAAAATATAGCAATCAACTCTCTTCCATCTATACAAAAAGGTGAATTAAATCCCAATTCAATAGGGTCCATTTTAGGAAATGTTATACCAGATGAAGCTATAATTGTTGATGAATCAATATCAACTGGAAGAGAGTTTTTTCCCTTTACAGAAGGTTCTAAGCCACATACATGGTTAAGTAACTGCGGTGGTTCAATTGGTTTTGCCCTTCCTGCAGCTACTGGAGCCTCTTTAGCTTGTCCAGATAGAAAAGTCATTGCTTTAGAAGGTGATGGAAGCGGAATGTATACACTTCAATCCTTATGGACAATGGCAAGGGAGAATCTAGATATAACGGTTTTAATTTTTGCGAATCAAAGTTACAAAATTTTGCATGCTGAATTAAATAATGTAGGTGTTCTCAACCCTGGTCCCTCAGCTATAAATATGCTTAATTTAAATAATCCCTCTCTAAATTGGGTATCAATTTCAAAAGGTATGGGTATAGATTCAAAAAGAGTTTTTAATACCGATGAGTTGTATAATGTTTTTTTAGATGCATTAAATACAAAAGGACCTTTTTTAATAGAAGTTATGATTTAAGATGAATAAGAAAAATGAACTTTGGTTTAAAAAAAAGGATTATACAAATCTAGGATTAAGATTTGAAAACCTCTATAAAAAACAATTTTACCAGATTAAATGTTTAATTATCCAAAACCACATTTGCTGCAGAAAATTTAAATTCAGGTATTTTGCCAAATGGATCTAGGTTACTATCAGTAAGGAAATTTGCTGGAGCTTCAATGTAACAAAAAGGAATAAATATAACTCCTTTAGTAATTTTTCTGTCTTCTCTTAACTTTAATTTAATAAAGCCTCTTCTGGTTTCAACTTTTACTTTTTCACCACGCTTAAGAGATAATTTTTTTATATCATCAGGATTCATTGATACAGTGGCCTCTGGCTCTTGAATATTTAAATCTCCTGATTTTCTGGTCATTGAACCTGTATGCCAATGCTCTAATAATCTCCCAGTAGTCAAAATGAAAGGAAACTTATGGTCAGGCATTTCATTCGGATAAGAAAATTTAACAGGAACTATTTTCGCCAAACCATTATTTGTTGGAAAGCCATCGGAAAAAATAACTTCATCACCAGGTTTATCTATATTTTTTGAGGGATAACATACAGCCCCTTCATTTTCCAACCTTTCCCATGTTATATTTTGCAAAGATTCCATGAATATTGACATCTCTTTATATACATCTTTAACTTCTTTATAAAGCCAATTAAATCCTGACCTCTTTGCAATTTCTTTAATTAACTCCCAATCTTGTCTGGCTTCTCCAGGTGGCTTTCTGATTTGATTGGCAAGTTGTATTTGTCTATTAGAGTTAGTATAAGTCCCAGTCTTTTCTGGTTGTGCCGTTGCTGGGAATATTACATCTGCAAATGAAGCTGTTTCTGTAAAAAAAATGTCTTGAACAATCAAATGATCAAGTTTAGCAAGAGCCTTTCTAGTCTTATTTTGATCAGGATCCGACATGGCTGGATTTTCACCCAAGACATACATTCCTTTAATTTTATCAATTAAAATATTATTGATAATTTCAACAACCGTTAATCCAGGTTTATTATCTAAATCACAATCCCATTCTTTTTCATATTTTAACCGAATTGTATTATCCGAAACAGGTTTGTAATCTGGAAAAACCATTGGTATTAATCCCGCATCTGAAGCACCCTGCACATTATTTTGACCTCTTAGGGGATGAATGCCTGCCCCTGTCTTGCCTATATTACCTGTTATTAAACTAAGTGTTATCAAACAACGCGCATTATCTGTACCATGAATATGTTGGCTAATACCCATACCCCAGAAGATAATAGACTTGCTTGAGTTTGAATAAACTCGTGCAATGTCTCTAATATTTTTTGAGGAAACATTGCAAAATTTTTCCATTTTTTCAGGAGAATATTTTTTAATTGATTTTTTTAAATCGTCATATCCAACAGTATGATTTTTAATATAATTATAATCACATAACTCTTCTTCAATAATAGTATAAATCATTGCATTAAGTAATGCCACATCTGCTCCTGGTTTAAAAACTATACCATGTTTGGCATATCTCATAAGATCCTGTTTGATGACATCCAGAACAATTAATTTTGTTCCTTTTTTGGCAGCATTTTTGAAATAAGTAGCAGCAACTGGATGATTTTTTTCTGGGTTAGCACCTATTAAAATAATACAATCACTCTCTTCCGCTGCTGTAAATGGGATTGTGACAGCACCAGACCCAATACCTTCCATTAAAGCTGCCACTGATGAGGCATGACATAATCTTGTACAGTGATCAACATTATTGGTAGTAAAAACTTGTCTCATTAACTTTTGAAATAAAAATGCTTCTTCATTTGTACATTTGGCAGAACCAAAACCTGCTAATGCATTACTTGAATAATTTTTCTTGATTTTGTTTAGTCCTTCTACAGCAAAATCTAATGCTTCATCCCAACTGACTTCATTAAAATGTTCATACATATTATTAAAATTAATTGAAATTTCCGAACTTTTTAATGAATTTTTTTTTCTAATAAGTGGTTTTGTCAGTCTCTCAATTGAACTAACATAATCCATTCCAAATCTTCCCTTTATACATAATTTACCCTTATTAGCTGGACCATTTCTTCCATTAACAGTAATAATATCATTATTTAATAATTGTACTTCTGTTTGACATCCTACACCACAAAATGGACATAAACTTTTCTTAACTTCATCAGCATATTTTTCTCTTTTAACACCATTAAAATCCATAAGTTTTTTTTCAATTAAAGCCCCAGTAGGACAAGCTTGGACACATTCTCCACAACCAACACAACTACTATTACCCAGGTCATCTTTTACATCAAAAACAGGTAGTGAATCATAACTTCTTCCCTCCATACCTATTACATCATTGACCTGAACCTCTCTGCATGCCCGCTCACATAAGCCACAAGAAATACAAGCATCTAAATTAACAGATATTGAAGGGTGTGTGTTATCATTTAAAATAGAATTAATAGGTATTTGATTTTGAGAACCTGGTCTATTGCCAGGAAACCTATATTTATTCTCACCCCCTACTAAATCGTACTGTTTCCAAAAATGGCTATTCGGATCTGGACAGTTTTTTTTCAGTGGTAAATCTGAAGCTAATAATTCAAAAATTAATTTACGGTTTTTTTTAACTCTCTCCCCCGTGGTATTAACTTTCATTCCATCGCTCGGAAACCTTATGCATGAAGCACTTAGGTTTTTTTCACCTTCAATCTCAACCATACAAGCTCTACAATTTCCATCAGGTCTATACTCATCAGAGTCCTTTAAACATAAGTGTGGAATTTTTTTGTTAAGTTCTTTAGCTACTTGCCATAAAGTTACATTTGACTTAGTCTTTACTTTTTGACCGTCCATAAAAAAATTTATGGTTTTAGTTTTTGTAATTTGTTTTGTTTTATCCATGTTTTTTATCATCAAAAAATTCAAAATAGTGATTTATACAGTTACCTGCCGATTGACCTAAACCACAAATTGAACTGTCTCTCATTACATATATTAAATCATCATACAAATTCTTATTAAAAGACTTTTGTTGTAATAGTTTAGAAATTTTATTAATACCAACTCTGCAGGGTGTACATTGGCCACAACTTTCATGTTTAAAAAAATTAATAGTATTTTTTATAGCATTTAAAATATTATCTTTTTCTGATAATACCACAACAGCATGTGATCCAATAAAACCACCATTTTCTTCCCAAACACCGAAGTCCATTGATTTATCTGCCATGTGTGCAGGAAAAATACCTCCTGAAGCACCGCCAGGTAAAAAAGCTTTTAATTTATGTCCCTTTTGCATTCCCCCACAATAATCGTTAATTAAATTTAAAAGTGGTATTCCTGCAGGAGCTATTTTCACTCCAGGTTCATTTACCCTCCCAGAAACTGAAAAAGATCGAAGTCCATAATTTTTATTTGTCCATCCTTGATTTAAAAACCATTTAGAACCTTTATTAAGAATTTCAGGTATCCAAATTAAAGTCTCTATATTATGATTTAATGTTGGTTTATTAAATAAACCTTTTTCAGAAATAAATGGAGGACGGTGTCTAGGTAAACCACGTTTACCCTCAATGCTTTCTATCATCGCGCTTTCTTCACCACAAATATATGCGCCAGCGCCTCGTCTTATTTCAACTGGTACTCTCAATAAATTTATTTCTTGTAATTTCTTTATTTCTCTTTTTAAAATTTCAATGCAGGCTGGATACTCATCTCTAATATAAAAATATACTTTCTCGCAACCAACTACATTTGCAGCTATAAGAGTTCCTTCAATTAAACGATGAGGATAATTTTCTATCCAAAATCTATCTTTAAATGTTCCAGGTTCTCCTTCATCACCATTAACTGTCATTAATTTTGGTACATTATAACTTTTTACAATCTCCCATTTCTTAGAAGATAAAAAACCAGCTCCACCTAACCCTGATAATTTAGATTCTGACAAGATATTGATTATTTCATCTGATATAATTTTGTTACTTAATATTTTTTTAAATACTTTGTAACCCCCTTTTTTAATATAATTTGCAAGAGTTTCATATTTTGGAATTTTTGGTGAATACGGGCCCAAAACTGAAATTTTAATTTTATTTAAATCTGCGTTTTCAATACTTCTTTTCCCTATTTGAGCAGCTGGCGCTTTATCACATTTTCCAATGCACGGAACAGATTGTATATGAAATTGATTAGAAAAATTTTTGTAAATTAAATCTTTTAAATTTTTTGAATTTTTGATTTCACAAGTTAATCCATTACAAATTCTGATTTTAATTTTATTTGGCGGTTTTTCACCTTCTTCAACTAAGTCAAAATGATGATAAAAACTTGCTACTTCATACACCTCTACCATAGATAATTTAAAAATTTCTGCTAAAGCAACAATATTATCTTTACTTAAATAACCTTCTTTATCTTGAACTAAGTGTAAGGCTTCTATCAATGTATCCCTTCTAATATCTAAATTACCTAAAGTTTTTAGCACATAGGATAGGGCTTCTTGTTTTAGCTGCCTCCCTTTAGGAAGTGATGAGTCTCTTTTACTTTTCATATATTATCTTTCTGAAATCTATTTGATCTCACTTCCAAATGTTGCTGCAGGAGAATTTAAAAATGTTGATCTAAACTGTATACCCCATTTACCCTTTACCTTAGTAATTATCCACAAAGACTCAAAGTCATGAATTTCATTATTTTTTGAATTAAACCTAATAAAATGAAGTTTAAAATGAGATTTTTCTTCTCCAGAGTTAATTGTTTCTATATTTTTAATTTCAGTATGAGACCAGTCTTCTTTGTTCAACAATTTTGTTACATTCTGCTGACTTTTTAAAAATTCTTCTTTTGATAAAATCCATGCTTTCCCATTTGCAAACCTTATATGAGGATAATTAAGTAAATCCGACATTAATTGATATTGTCTTGCATTAAATGCAGAAATAAACTTTTCTATAATTTGAATGCCAATTTTTTCGAAAGTCATATTGTTAAAATTATTCATGTTCTCCTGATAACCACACAGAATAACTATGCGGTGATATAATAATTGGTATGTGATAAGAACTATTTACATTTATCATTTTAAACCTAAAAATAATTTCATTTAAGATTTGATTTTTTTCATCAAATAATCCTTTTTTATTCCAGTAGTCTTGTGTATGAAAGGTTAATTCACAATACTCATTAATATCAATTAAATTTGGTCTAATTTCTTCTTTTAAACGACCTCCACTATCCATTATTGAACTAAAAAAAAATCTTTCATTCGAAAGACTTTTAAATTTTACAATTATTCCGCCTGCATGAGTCCCATCAACACCATTTAAAGCATGAGAAGAAACTATAGCCATTACTCTATTGAGGCCTTATCTCTTTTATCAGAAGTTGCAGCTACGATTGGACTAATTACTCCTCTACATTTTACGTTTAAACAAGCAGTTTTCCCACTTTCAATAGCTCTTTTCATAGCTGGACTAAAGTCCTCTCTTTTTTCAATTATCTCTCCATATCCACCTAACCCTTCAAACATTTTATGAAAAGGTATATCACGAAAATCTGTTGCAAAATGTTTTCCATTAGCAAACAATCTCTCCTGTTGTTGGCTTATACAATCCAGTCCACCGTTATTATCTATGATTACTATTATGGGTAAATTCTCTTGGAATGCAGCTTCGATTGATAAACCTCCAGATAAAAAAGCTCCATCTCCACTTATTAATACTACATTACTTTTTGGGTTTTTAGCTTTAGCAGAAATTGCAAAAGAAACACCCACTCCAAGCAATGAATAATTTCCTGGATGCATAATACCTGCTAGCTTTTGACCTTTCCAACCAGCCATATTAACAGCAATTTCTGACCAAAAATGGGTATTACCCCCATCAAAAATTAACCAATCATCATCTTTTAAATGTGATTGTACATCCAAAGACAGTTGTAAAGGATGCATTTTAGTTTTATTTTTCTGATCTTTATTAGTCTCTCTATCTATATGATCAAACCATTCATTTACCCAATTTTCTCTTCTCTTTCTTTGCAGTTCATACCAATTATTCCAATTTTTATCTATTTTTGAAACCATATCTAAAAATGCTCCAGGATCAGAAAGTAAAAGTTCATCTGCTCCTCTATTATACTCTAATTCTTCATGACTTCCATTTACACAAATTAATTTTGAATCTTTTAAGAAAAATGGGGGATTTCCAAAATTCATTTGGTTATCTAGACGGCCACCGATTAACAAAATTAAGTCAGATTCATGAATGGCCTGTTTTGATGGATGATATTGATGGAAATCAGCAAGTCCCATATAACATTCTACTTCCTCACCAAGCAGTTTTTGATGGTAAGGAACATTAAAAATAGGTATTTTCAGTTTTTCACCAATAGTTCGTAATTTGTGCTCAGATGACGACCACCATACTCCGTGACCACCAATTATTATTGGTCTATGAGACTTAATTAATAAATTCATAATTATTTTTAATTTATCTGGATCTGGCCATGCTTTTGGTAATGGTCTTGATGATCTGACAAATGGTCTTTCATTTAAACCAGCATCATCATCAAAAGACGAAAACATAATGTCAACAGGTAAACTTATATGAACCGGTCCAGGATAACCTGTTGTAGCAGCAATCCATGCCCTATCAACAAATTCACTTATTCTTTCTCCGTCAGTGATTTGAACAGAATATTTAACTAGTGGAGCGGCAATCGAAACATCATCAATCTCTTTAAAACCTCCAGCTCCTTGTCTTTTTAAGGTTGAAGATCCTGTTACAAATATTACTGGAGATCTCTCACCCACTGCTTCCATCATCGAAGGAACAGCATTTGCAAAACCCTCAGGACCAACCAAGCATACTGCAGGTTTTCTGGTTATTCTAGTGTGACCATCAGCAAGATGACCCGCTATTTGCTCATGTGGACAATTAACAACTTTCATTTGACAATTCATAAAACCTTCTAGAGCTGGATTACAAAAACCACCAGCTAATGTAAAAACATCTTCAACACCTTTTTCTTTTAGAGATCTTGCAAGGATCTCTCCTCCACGAATTTTTTGATTTTTAGACACAGTTATCTCCAAAAAAATAAAGTATTTTATTATAGTATTTATTTACAACCATTGTTCGACAAATTCATCTGAATGTTGAAATTTCTCTTTTGGCGTACCCTCACCTTTTGGAATTGGTGCAATAGGATTTAATTTATAATGGTCTTGCCCCCTAACTAATTGAGTTTCAAAGTGTGGCCATACAGAAAGGTCTGCTTTTACATTAGTTGGAGAAAATCTCATTGTAATTCCACACCTCCTTCTGTCTGAATTATTGGCAAGTGACCCATGTAATAAACCATCGTCATGAAGAGAGATCTGTCCTGCTTTTAAATTTAACGAAACAATATCATCACTATTAATTTGATCTTCCGAAACCTCTTGATCTAAAACTAGGTTTTTTGAATCATTAGTGTGATGTTTAAACATTCCTTCTTTATGACTTCCTCTTATAATTCTCATCGCTCCATTTTCTTCATCAGTATCATATAAAGCAAGCCATACTGTTACAGCTTTTGCAGGAGCTAATGGCCAATATTGTATATCTTGATGCCAGGGAACAACAGAACCATCATGAGGCTCTTTTAAAAAAAATTGCCCTCCCCAAAGCACAAAATCAGGTCCAAGTAAGTCTTCAACATAATCTAGTATTTCAGGGGTGGTACACAAATTGTAAAAACTCAAACTTGCTTTTTGCCATTGTGCTGTTTTGTTTAGATCGATTGACTTATCTAACCTAGAACTTAAATCTGTAAATAATTTGTCTAACTCGGATTTAGCCTCAGAAGAAAATAGAGGCAAACCTGTAACATAACCAAATTTATTATACTGATTTATTTCGTTTTCACTAAGTCTTCTAACATTTTTATCTATCTTAAACATATTAGCTCTATCTAAAAACTACATATTTGTATAATGCAAAATATTTTTTTTAGATATATCAATTCCTCTTGCATGATATATTTTTCTGTCTGAATATTTTGAAGCATTAAGATTATTATATTTTTCTCTTGCTAATTTATGATCAAAAACACTTGTTGTTGGCATAAATCTCATTGTCATACCTCTTCTTGATTTCGGAGAAAAATTTGCCTCTGAACCATGAACTAAATAAACATCATGAAGTGAAATTTGACCTCTATTTAAAATTAAATTAACAGAGTCATCCTCGTTATATTCTGTTTTGAGTAATTCCTGATGCAATGTTAAATTTTCATTTTTATTAAACTCATGTTTTTTTAGTTTCTTGTCTCGATGTGAACCTTTGATAAACTTTAAGCAACCATTTTCCTCAGTAGCATCATCAATTGCCAACCATACAGTGCAAGTTGCCAAAGGTCTAATTGGCCAATATTGTCCATCTTGATGCCAAGGTGTGGCATGACCATTGAATGCAGGTTTAGCAAAAAAACTTGAATTCCAAAGTGCAAAGTCCTTACCAATCAATTGTTCTACAAGATTCAAAATTTTTTCATTCAAGCAATACTTCAAAAAACTCTCATCATATTGAAGAATAGCTGGACAATAATTCAAATACTTAGGATATTTTTTTATCAATTGATCATGTAATTTTTCAATTTCAAGAAGTTCTTTCTCAGCCATTTGAAAATCTGGAATAACATATCCATCTTCATAGTACTTTTCTAATTGTTTTTTGTTTAACATATTGGCCTATAACATCGATTCTCATTTTCATTACTATTTAATATATTACAAATTAATTCAGCTCCCTCAACTATTTTCAGTGATGGCTTACTAAAAAAGGCATTAGAGTCAAAAGCAAAAATATTTTCATTTCGTATAGCTTTAACTTTGTCTAACATTTTTATTTTGTAGAGATCTTTGGCAGCTTTCTTATTTTGATTAAAATCAAACCCACAACAAATCACCCCAATATAATCAGGATTTGATTTTTTTATATTTTCCCAGGTTATTCTTTTTGATGTCTCACCAGAAGAAGAGAGTAAATTTTTAAAGCCTGCTAATTCGACCATTTCTGGAATCCAATGACCGGAACTAAAAGGAGGATCAGTCCATTCAAGTAAAAGTAGTGTTTTTGAATTAATACCCTTTTTTAAAGAGACCCATTTTTTTTTATGATAGTTAATTAAAGTTTGTGCTTCTGTGTTTTTATTAAAAATAGTTCCTAAATATTGAATATCTTCGCAAATGCCCATAAAATTATTTCCATTTAAAGATATTATGTCTATTTTGCTATCTAAATTATACTTCACACCTTTTAAAAATACTTCTATTGTTTGAGAAGAAACTGCGCACACATCACATAAACCTTGAGTAATTATATGAGTTGGCTTCAAATTATTAATTAAATTTACATCAATTTTATATAGTGGTTCATTTTTTCTAATTGTTTTTTCAACTTCAAAATTAATTTCAGCTTGACTCAGCCCTGATTTTAAAATTGTTGATGTAACTTTAGGTATTTTATTGAAATGATTTTTGTTATTACATTCATGACTAACGGCTACCAATTGATTTTTAAGATTTAAATCTATAATGAAATCAGATGCACTGGGATATAAACTTATAATTCTGTTATTATTTTTAATCATATAATTATAGCTTAATTTATTTATAAATTTTTCTAATCAATGATAAGGCCATGGATATTAATGGTCCAATAAAAATTGCAAACATAACCGTTCCTATTCCAACTGTACCCCCTAAAAGCCATCCTAATATTACGACAGTAGTTTCAATAATCAACCTGACTAAACTTATTGGTTTATTAAAATTTTCTGAAACACCTTTCATTAACCCATCTCTAGTTCCAGGCCCTAAATTTGTAGTTAAATATAAACCACTTCCAAGTCCAACTAAAAATATTCCTAAAAAAAGATATAAAATTGAAATAAAAAATGAAGAAGTTTCTGGTATCAAGTAAACAAACAAGTCAATAGTGCTTGCTATGACTATTGCATTAGATATTGTTCCCAATCCTAATTTTTGTTTAAGTGGTATCCATAGGATTAATATACTAATACTTACAAAAAAAGTTGCTAATCCAACACTAATTTTTAATTTTAAAGAGATACCCTCAGCTAGCACAGTCCATGGAGTTACTCCAAGAGATGATATAATTAGTAAAGCTTCTCCTAATCCAAATAGGGTAAGGCCTAAAATTAAATAAAATATAGTTATCAACCTTGGTTGAATATTAAATGGAGTATTTGAACTCCATTCTACCTTTGGTAAAAAGTTTACTGGAATTACTGCTGACGTAAGAAATTTACAAGATCTTCAACAAATCGCAAATAAATTTGATGGTCCAGATTTATTGATTTTAAATGCAGGTATTTATTCACCTGTTTACTGTGAGAATCCTGATATTGAAATTTTCAAAAAACACAACGAAGTAAATTATTTAGGTGTAATTAATGCCTATATTGCCTTTTTAAAAAAAATGTTAATTAAAAAAAAAGGTATTATAGTTATTATGTCAAGTATATCAGGCTGGCTAGGCCTTCCAAAGGCGGCGGCTTATGGTCCTACCAAAGCGGCTCTTAGGTCTTTTTCACAATCTGCAAGGTACGATTTAGAAAAATATGGTATAAAAATTAAATTATGTTCCCCTGGATTTGTGAATACACCCGCTACGTCTCAAAATAAATTTTACATGCAAGGTTTATTGGAGCCAGATGTGGCTGCAAAAATAATAATTAAAAACTTGGAAACTAGAAAATTTGAAATTTCGTTTCCATTTGTTTTTAGTTATTTTATGAAATTTCTTAGTATTTTACCTGATATGATTTCTTATAAAATCATCAGTAGTGTTACAAAAAAAAATGACAAATAAATACTTATCAGAATATTTGCATCTTTTTGAAAATCTAAAAATATCAAATTTAGATATGTTTGATAGACTCATAGATAAAAATATTATTTTTATTGATCCATTCAATAATATAAAAGGAAATGAAGAGTTTAAAAAATTATTCAAAAATACCCTTCTTAAAACTCAAGAGCCAAAATTTCATATTCAAAGTATTGTATCAAAACAAAACTTAACTTTTGTAAAGTGGAAGATGACTTTTATAGCTTTTGGGAAACAACAAAAAATTTTAGGGTTATCAGAAATAATTACTAATAAACAGGGGAAAGTGAAATACCATTATGACTATTGGGATAGTATTAGTGAATTTTACATAAAACTACCTTTTTTAGGATACATATTTAAATTTTTATCAAATTTAGTAAAAACTAAAATTTAGTTTGGAATTATCTTAATGTGATTGAGATTTATATTTTTAGATTTAAAACCACTTTCGCAATAAGATAAATAATAATTCCATAATCTTATAAACTTTTCATCAAAGCCAATTTCTTTGATTTGTTTACGTTTCTCGTTAAACTTTTTTTGCCAAAGGTTTAATGTTTGTGCATAATCATCTGAATAACTAGTAATAGACTCTATTGTAAGGTGGTTTTCATTTATAATTTTTTTTAAAATCTCTAAACTAATTAGCATACCTCCAGGAAATATATATTTTTGAATGAAGTCTGGATTTTTAGAATAATATTTATAACTTTCGTCTTTGATCGTTATTAATTGTAATAATATTATTCCATTATCATTAATTAATTGTCTAATCTTTTTGAAATAAATATCCCAATAATCTTTTCCAACAGCTTCAAACATTTCAATCGAAACAATTTTATCAAATTTACCCGTTAAATCTCTATAATCTTTTTTTATTAATTGAGCATTTTTACTTAGTTTTAGGCTATTCAACCTTTGACTGGCAAATTCATATTGTGCATCAGATATAGTTGTACCAGTAATTTTGCAATTTGAGTTATTCAAAATATATTCCATGAAGCCTCCCCAACCACAACCTATTTCTAACACTCTATCTTTATTTCCTATCTTTGATAACTGAGATATTTTTTTGTATTTATTTTTTTGCGCTGAATACAAACCAATATTTTTTTTATTAAAAATTGCAGATGAATATGTCATTGATTTGTCAAGCCAATTTTTATAAAAATCATTACCTAAATCATAATGAAATTTGATATTTTTTTTTGCCTTATATTTTGAGTTTTTTCTCAAAAAATGCTTACAAAAATTTGTAAATTTAAAAATGAAGTTATATCTAAATTTTTCTTCAATATGTTCATTATTAAGAGCAAAATAATACATCAATTCACTTAGGTTTGAAGTACGAATTTTATTTTCAATAAAATCTTCAGCAAAACCAACTGACCCCTCAGTCATTATTTTTTTAAGAGAACTGTCTTGCAAAATTTCAAGGTTAACGCTAGGACCATTTTTAAATCCTTTAAATTTAAATATTTTATTATTAGGTAACTTAATATTAATTTTACCATAAGGTAGATCCCTTAATGTGGATACTAGTAAATTAAACCAAAAATTCATTTTAAAACTTATTATTAGTTATTTTAGTTGCATAAGAATGTTTTTTTGTCTGTTCTTTAGGTATACTTATTAGTTTATTTTTTTTAATCCATAATTTTATGGCTTCAAGATGAATATTTATCCAAATTTTACCTGGGAAAATTATAAATTTAATTAAGTTTTTGAAAATTTCAAGACTTGAAAACTTAATTTTTTGTGCTCTAACATTTGCATGTAAATGAAGACTGTTTTTTATAAAATATTTTATATCAATTTTAATTTTATTTTTTAAAATCTTTGAATCTAGATGATAATAACCTTTATTTGGAAAAAAGGGAGACACAAAAAGTAGCTTGTTTGCTTTTTGTAAGTTTCCTTTAAAATCCAATTGTTTAAGAACGTAATGATGAATATCCCCAAATGTATTTTTAACTTCGAATACAGTTTGTAATAACTTATTATTTTTATAACAAAAATAAATGGAAAGGGGATTGAAGCCGAGTCCAAATACTCTTGGCAAACAAAACAGAAATATTTTATCGAAGGATTTATTATTTAATTTTCTTAAAAATTTTATCAAATCATTTGTATCAGATTTTTTTTGTCTATCACCATGATCTTCTGCATACCATGATAAAACATTAAACTTATTATATGCAAAAAAAAATGGCAATCCATGTATAGACTTTGATTTAATTTTGGAAAATTCAACTAATTCTATTAACAAAAAAAGTGAGGTATTTTTAAAAAAATGTACATTACCATAAGTCCTTTTATGAAAAATTTGACCAAAAAAAATATCAATTAATTTATGATTTGTTTTCATAGATTTATCCAAGATGGTTCTATGTCTAATAATTTGCAAACATTCAAAGCAGAATTGACTCCATCTTCATGAAACCCATAACCGTTCCATGCTCCAGCAAAAAAAATTTTATTTTGTCCTTGTAATTTATTTACTTTCTTTTGAGTTTTTACTGAATTAAAATCAAAAATTGGATGACTATAATTTATTACTTTAATTATTTTTTCATCTTTAGGTTTTATAATTGGATTTAATGTTACAAAAATATCTTTGCTTGTATTTAAACTTTGTAGTTTGTTCATCCAATAAGTTACACATGATTTTTTATTCTTTGATTGATATAAGTAATTCCAACTAGACCATGTAAGTTTATTTTTCGGCATAAGTTCTTTATCTGAGTGTAAATAGGTAGTGTTAGGTTGAAATCTAAAATTTTTTAAAGTTTTTTCGTATTCCTTGTCATAATGTATTAGAATTTTGCAAGCTTGATCTGTATGGTTGGCAAAGACAACACAATCAAAGTCATATTCCTTTTCGTTTTCATCAATTAATATTATTTTGTTATCAATTTTTTTTAATTTTGTAATTTTTTTATTTAGATAAAGTTGATTACCTCTACTTTTTAAAATTGACAAAATTTTGGAAACATAAAATGCAGAGCCTCCACTTATAGTTTCCCAAAGAGGACGTTTAACAAAATTTAATAATTGATGATTTTTAAAAAAATCGAGCATAGTATTGATAGGAAATTTTAAAATATCTTTTTCATTTGTTGACCAAATCGCTGAGGCCATTGGAATGAGATGATAATCTCTAAATGATTTTGAAAAATTACATCTATCTAAATAACTCTCTAATGATTCTTTATCGGAATTTTGAATTTTGTAAGAGAACCCATAATTAAAAAATCTAAATATATCTCTTAAAATCAAAAAATATTCTTTGTTAAAAAAATTTTTATAATTAGCAATTAAACCTAGAATTGAACCAGAATACTCTAATTTTCCATCATCTATGGAAATTGAAAAAGACATATTAGATTTGTAAGAATTAATATCCAAAAAATTTAAAAATTTTGAGAAATTTGGATAATTAGTTTTATTATATACTATAAAGCCTGTATCAACAGAAAATTTTCCTAACTCATTAGAATTAACGTTTATTGTATTTGAATGACCACCAAAATAATTATTTTTTTCAAAAAGTGTTATTTCATGCTTTTCTGATAAAATTGTTGCACAAGTCAGTCCAGAAATTCCCGAACCAATTATTCCTATTTTCATTATTTATCTCTTTTTAGAGTTGAGTATCTTCTAAGAGCTCTTTCTCGAGCAAATTTATGATCTACTATTTGTTCTGGATAATTTAAATTATTTTTAGATGATTGTGGATTATGAATTTCCTCTTTGCTTAAAATTGATAGAATAGGAAGATGTTTTTTAATATAATTACCACAAGGATCAAACTTAATACTTTGAGTTGTAGGATTGAAAATTCTAAAATACGGCGCAGCATCAGCACCACAACCTGATACCCACTGCCAACTTGCGTAATTTGATGCCAAATCACCATCAAGCAAAGTATGATGAAACCAATCAGCTCCCCATTGCCATGGTATTAAAAGATGTTTAGTTAAAAAAGAGGCAACAATCATTCTAGATCTGTTATGCATCCATCCATAATCCCATAGTTCTTTCATTGCTGCATCAACAATAGGATAACCTGTTTTACCTTTTTTCCACTTATCAAAGTTGGCTTTATTTTCTTCCCATTTAAAATTATTAAAATATTCTTTTATATTTTTGAAATGAAGATTCGGAAACAAAATCAGCAGGTTTTTTGCAAATTCTCTCCAGACAATTTCGGACAAAAATACTTTTTTTGACTGCGATAGTGACTCATAATCATTATCAACAATTTTATGCCAAACATACCTCGGTGATACTTCTCCAAAATTAAAATGAGGGGAGAGCTTTGATGTCCCTTCTATGCCCATAATATTTCTAGATAATTCATATTTATTAATATTTTCACTTAGAAAAAAATTAATTTTTTTAATTCCGCTTTTTTCTCCAACTTTCCAATGACATGAAAATTTTTTCATCCAGTTACTTTTAAATAAGTGTAAATCATCAAGTTTTATCGACTCTTTAACTTTTAATAGACGAATTGATTTTGGTTTATCTAATGGCTTTGGAATTTCATGATTTCTAATTAATGAGTTTTTATAGGGTGTAAAAACTTTGAGAGCTTGACCTTGTTTACCTTTTACTAACCATGGCTCGATGAGTGTTGATCCATTTGATGTTTTAACAATTACATCATTATCTTTAAGTTGCTCATACAAATTTTTTTCTATAATAATATTTTCTAGTTCGTATCTTCTGTTAAAGAAAACATTTTTAATTTTATAAGTTTTGCAAAGAGAGTTTATAATTTTCTCTGCATTGCCATCAAAAAAATTAATACTTTGAGACAATTTATTTTTACTTATTTCACAGAGATCTTTATCTAATTCAGCAAGACTTTGGTGAAGCCACCATTTTGCTGCAGAACCGTAGTTAGATGAAAAATGTTTTGTAGTTTCATTAATATAAACACATATAACTTCTGAATTTTTTTTTAAAGACAGTTCACATGCGTTTTTCAAAGCAGGATTATCGTTTAACCTTAAGTCATTTCTAAACCATAATAAAATAGGAGAAGATGTCATAAGTACTTTAATTATTTTTAATAATAAGGTTTTTTCTAGGAGTACATTTGTCTGAAAACATTTGTTCTAACATTGATTCTTTGCAATTGAGGTGATCAGGTACAGGCATATTTGAATATTCTCTGTATATCGAAGAAATTATTAATATGGAGAGAAGAGTTAGTAGTATCCACATTGTTTTTGTCATAAAAAAATTACTCCCAATCATATATATAGTTTGTTATATCGTTTTTTCTAATTTTTTTTTCATTAGTTACTTTATTTCTGATACATATATTTTTTCGTACCATTTTTTCGATACTTCCAGTGATTAAATGATGCCATTCTGGTAAGTCTTTACCTTCATTGATTAACCGGTAAGAGCAGGTCTTTGGCATCCATTCTAATTTTTCTATATTATCTTGATTAAGAACAACACATTCTTTTACAATTTTTTTTCTATTTTTATAGTTTGTACAATTTGCTGTTTTTGTGCAAAGTAATTTACAAGAAATATTTGTATAGTGAATTTTATTTGTATCAATATTTTCAAGTTTTACTAAGCAACATTTGCCGCATCTATCACATAATGATTCCCACTCCTCTCTAGTAAATTCACTGAGCTTTTTGTTTTTCCAAAATTCTTTTTCTAACATAATTATTAATTATATTTATAATCAAGATTATGCAAAACAAATTAAAAAAAACTAAAATACTTGTTAACAAGAAGTCTGTTAAATCTATCGTTTATGATGAGTGTTATTTTAATTCAGAAGATGGTGTGGGTGAGAGTAAATACGTTTTTTTGGAGGCAAATAATTTAAAAGAAAGGTTTAAATTTATAGAGAATTTTGTTTTAGCAGAATTAGGTTTTGGAACAGGATTAAATTTTTTATTAACATCTAAGCTTTGGTCTGAAACAAAAACAAATAATTCTCTTCTTCATTACATTAGCTTAGAAAAGAACCCACTAACAAAAAAACAAATGAGTGAGATTTATAATATTTTTCCTAGTTTAAAAGGTCACTCGACCATACTAATAAAGAATCTACCTAAAAGAACATCTGGCATTCATGAAATATTTTTTAAAAATGAAAAGATTTTACTTACTCTGGTTTATAATGACTTTTCTTACATAAACAACCTTAACTTTATGGCTGACACTTGGTTTCTAGATGGGTTTTCTCCAAAAAAAAATAGAACAGCATGGACACAAGAATTAATAAAAACAATTTTTAAAAAAACAAAGAATAATGGAACATTTTCCACTTTCACGTCTTCATCCTCAGTACAAAAAAAATTAAATACAGCAGGTTTCGAAATTTCGAAACAAAAAGGTTTTTTAAGTAAAAGAGAAATGATAGTTGGTTCAAAAAAAAGAAAATTAAATAAATCTTTTTTGATTATGAATGATTATAAAAAAAATGTAGAACCTGTGGCTATTATAGGGGCAGGTGTCACTGGTTGCTCAATAGCCTATTCACTAAAAAAAAGAAATATTGATTGTTTCATTGTAGATAAAAGTCAAGACTTAGGTGGAGGTGCAAGTGGGAATTTAATAGCTTTTCAACTCCCAAAACTAACATTAGATGAAAGTCCTTATGGTATATTTTCTCTAAGAAGTTATTTTTATTCAAGAAATTTAGCTAAACATTTTAATGTTTCACCTCCCTCAAAGGGTGTAATTGTTTTTCCGGGAAGGGATAGAGAAATAATCAAATTTTATAAATTGTTAAAAATGGGTTGGGAAAAAAAGTTGCTTTATGAATATTCAGGAGAGTTTTCTAATTATTCTGAAGTAAGCCACCATTTTCCTGATGCTGGAATAGTTGATACTAAAAAATTCTTAAAACATCTATCATCTAATGTAAAATTTTATAATGGCTTTAAAATTTTGAGGGTTGAAGAGGGTAAAGGTCAAAAAAAATTAATTAGTGAATGTGGTAAATCCATCAAAGCCAAGTCTGTTGTTTGGGCAAATGGATTTGAAATGAAAGATATATTAAAAAAAGAAATTATTATACCAGTCTCAGGTCAGGTAACTTATTTAAAAGCAAATGAAATTTCAAATAGTATTGATTTAAATTTTAGTTATGGGAAGTTTTTTTCCCAATCCTATCGAGGTTTACATCAAACCGGATCTACGTTCAGTAGAACTAACTTTGAAAATTCAAAACAGAATGATTTAGAAAATATTGAACAACTTCCAACTTTTATAAAGGAGAAATTTAATATTTCATTAATTAAAAGTTTTTACTCAAGGCTAAGTGTTCGTGCATCCACGAAAGATAGATTACCTTTTTTTGGAAAAATTGATGATAATAATGAATATTTTATTGGCGGTATGGGTTCGTGGGGTTTTGTTCAAGCACCATTTCTATCCGAAATTCTTGTAAGAAAGATTTTAAATGAACCAATGCTAATTGAAAATTTTGTATTGAAGAACTTAGATATAATTAATAAAAAATAATTCACTCTGCAGCAACGTTTTTTATCTCAATAAATTTGTAAATGAGTTCAGAAAAAATATTTTGTAAGCTTTCTAAATTTTTTTTAATCTTCAGGCTTTTTTCGTCTAGATATAAATTTTTATTAATTTCAATCTGTATAGCATGTAATCCAAGTAACTTTTTACCATAAGTTCTTGTAATATATCCGCCTGCATATGGAGCATTCAATTTTACTAGATAATTATTTTTTTCAAAATGATTGAATACAAAATTTCTGATATTTTTCGAACAGCTTTTGCCAAAGTTATCTCCAATTATAATATCTGTTTGTTTTTCTTTATTATTCAAAACATCAGAGGGCATTGAGTGAAGATCAATTAAAATTGCAAATCCAAACTTATTTTTTATAGCTTTTAGGTTGTTAAATAATGTATTGTGGTAAGGATCATAGTATTTTTTTAAGAGGTTATCTGCATATACTTTTGGAAGTTTTTCACTAAATATAAATTTATTATTAAATTTTTTAGGTATTACTCCTAACCCACTATTAATCATTAATGTTTCACTAGATTTCTTGTGCAAAAACTTATCTATAAACATGTCATCATCAATTGAATCTCTTGATCTATTTAGATCAATAACGGATCTAGAACAATCAGCTACAATAATATCTACTAGGTTTTTATCCAATTTTTCAATAATTTTGTGACATTTGAAATCTTCCATGTCTCTCAATTCATCTAATTTTATTACTTTATTTTTAATAAATTCTTTAGGATAAAAAGTTCCAGCATGTGGTACAGAAATCATTATTGGAGAGTATTTATTATTACTTAAATATTTTTTCATATCACTTCATTAATAGTGGACAAATTAAATTAAATATTTATTAAATATTTTTATGATTAATAGACATCTAAAATCTGATTATCCTTTTTTCTATAAATTAAGTACTAGATGGAAAGATAATGATGTTTATGGTCACATAAATAATGTTGTTTATTATGAATATTTTGATACTGCCGTCAACAAATGGTTGATAGAAAATAATTTACTTGATTACAAAGATGGTGAACAGATAGGTTACATTGTTAAATCAAATTGTGATTATTTTTCGCCAATCTCACATCCTAGTGATTTTTATGTTGGTATAAGGGTATCAAAAATTGGTAACTCTTCAGTTGTGTATGAAATTGGAATTTTTCTAGAAGGTGATGAACTTACTTCTGCTCAAGGTTCTTTCACTCATGTTTATGTGAGTAGATCTACCCAAAAGTCTTGTAAATTAAAAGATAATTTTAAAACGAAATTAAAAACATTATTTAAAAGTTAAATTAATGTTTGTCTAAATATATTTTGTCGCCATCTGTTATATCTTCAAAAAAACATTTCTCAAAATTAGACGTAGCCCAAATATTACATGGAGCAGCCAACCTTATTTCATCATTTTGCGATATAGGAGTTTTCCCATAACCTATTGCAATCGATGAGCCTTCGGTCCAAAAAGCTATTTCTCCAAAATCAACAATAGCTTTTGCATCTTTTTCTATTTTTATAGATAGGTTTGTACTAAAATAAATCTCTTCTCCCCAAGTATTTATGCTCGAAGAAATTGGAACAGCATTGTAGATCATAGATGCTGTTTCAGTTTCTTTTAAATTAAGAACTAATTTTTTTTCATGTATTCGTAAAATCAGCTTTCTCATTAAAAACTCCAAATGTAATTCAATATTTTTTGAATAATCTATCATGTCATAAATTTATTACACAATAAATCAAAAAACATTGAATACGAGGATTACTTTTGTATATTCATTAAAGTAGTTAATAATTTAATTAAATTATATTAATTGGGACTATAGCTCAGTGGTAGAGCACTACGTTGACATCGTAGGGGTCGCTAGTTCGAACCTAGCTAGTCCCACCATTAAACTATTTTAATAAATGATAAACGCTGCCAACATGCCATCCACCTCCACGATTATTTTTATAAAATAAGTCAAAATGCATTTTATTATATTCTGACATTACTTTTTTATTTAATTTATCATAAAAGCATTTAATTGTTGCTGTTTGATTAGGATAAATTTTTTTATAACTGCATTCTAGAATATATTTCTTTAAAATCTCATTTTCGGGATCATTTTTGTTTTTGATATATAAAACAATATTTTTAACAGAAATAAGCTCAATGTGTTTGTTAGTTATTATATATTTATTAAAGTATGGGCCTTTAACATTAAATATGTCTTTCCCTTGACCAGAGGTGATTTTGGACCCATTAATTAATTTTCCATGTTTTTTAAAACACTTCTCAT
>QCNN01000013.1 GCA_003213175.1 SAR116 cluster bacterium AG-426-B08
TCGTAATTTAAATTATATTTTTGAAGAAGTTTTAATCCACTTCTCCAATTAATATCCTGCATTGTTGCCTCATATGATAAATACTTCTCATTTTCACCATTTTTAGTAATTGGTTTAGATCTAATTCCTTTTACTTTTTTAAAAAAAGATTGTTTTGCTATAATTTCTTCAGCATTTTTGGTATGAAGCCATGCATGAGCAATTATACCTGTTGGAAATTTGTGTTTCTTAGATAAAGAAATTAACCATTTAGTTTCACCTATTTGATCTTTTCTATCCCATTCAGCTTCACAATGAATTGTTCCAATAACATCATGATTAATTGCATCATTATTGTAATCTTTAGGTAAGTAATTTTTTTTTAAACTTGAATAATTACCTAAAAAAAAATTTTCCTCGTTTTTATCAGATAGAAATGGGTAATAATTATTTTCTAAATCCCAAAAATGGTGATGAGCATCAATAATAGGAATTTTTTCTTTAATTAAGTTCATAATGCAGGGATAGGTTTATTTTCTCCAACAAGAGTAACTCTATGCATAATTCTCTTTATACTGCTATTATCAAAAGGTTCGACTGAATGCATAGTGCATCTATTATCCCACATTATTATATCATCATCATTCCATAAATGTTTATATACATATTTGGTCTGTATAGAGTGTTCTATCAACTCATCTAAAAGTTTTCTTCCTTCTTTTTTATCGAAATTATCTATATTTTCCATTGTGTGTGGAGATAAAAATAGACTTTTTTTTCTTGTGACAGGATGAATTTGAACCAGAGGATGCTTAACTGACGGCAATTGTTCATAAGATCCTTTATTTTTTTTTGACTTTAATTCTGAGGATAAGTTAATGATATAATCATGATCATGAATAACCCATAAATCATTTATTCTTTCTTTGATGTTATCACTTAAATCGTTATAGGTTTCATACATGTTAGCAAAAAAAGTGTGCCCCCCTTTCCTAGTAGTTGAAATACCATGCAAAATTGAACCTTTACTTGGAATTTGCCGAAAAGAACTATCTGTATGCCACAACCAAGATTGTTTCAAATATTGCCAAGATGTATTTTTGCTAGGAATAATATCTCCTTTTTCTGAGACATTTGATACACGATATATTTCAGGGTTTGTTGAAGACCTGTGAGAAAGAGAAGGATGTTTTTCCAATTTACCAAATAATTTACCAAACTTGATATGTTCTTCGTCTGAAATACTTTGATTAGGAAATAGTAAAATTAAGTGTTCGAGCCACAATTTTTTAATTTTGTCAAATTGAGCATTATCCAAATTAGCTAAATCGATGCCTTCAATTTTAGCACCAATTTTAGGATGTAATTTTTCAATATACATAAAACAATACCTTCTAAATTATAACAGAAAATAAATTAATTTCTATGTCTCAAAAGTTTTACATTCATATAAGAGGTGATTATTGATATAATTGACATAATAGATATCCCAATCAAACTTATAAAAAAATTTGTTGCACCTCCAAACAAAATTATAAAATAACTAAAAATCCCTCCAAAACCAACTTGAAGAGCCCCCATTAAACCACTCGCAGCACCTTGATTTAATTTTGTTGCATTAATTGCCCCAATCATACCATTTGCGACAACTAGTCCATTGGTAAAACCAAAAAATGCACACAAAATTGACAAAGTTAAAGGTGTTTGAAATTCAAAAAAACTATTAAGGAACATAAATAAAATAACTATTAATGATAATTTTGTACCATAAAAACACATTTTTTCTAATCCAACTTTTGATGCAACTTTACTATTTACAATATTTCCAACAATATAACCAAAGGATGTTAAGGAAAACCAAATTCCAAATTCTGTTAAACTGACACCAAGTCTAAGATATTCATATGGCATAAATCCATTCATAGAAAAAAACATTGCTGTTTGCATACCTGTTGCAAAAGTAAAATATAAAAATACTTTGTTTCTAAATAGCATTAAATAAACTTTAAACGTTCCTAGTAATTCAATTTTTTGGATTTTATGTTTATTCGTTTCATGAAGCAGAAAAATCATAAATATAAAAACTATTAAACCAACCATGGATAAAACAAAGAAATTAAATCTCCAACCAATCAAATCTGCAAAAATACCTCCAAAAATAAAGCACAATATAGGAATAATAACCATTACTGCAGTTACAGTTGACATTTTTTCTGCAGCTTCGGATCTTTCATAACTATCACTTATAATTGTTCTACCAACGGACAAACATGCTGCCGCACCAATTCCCTGTATCATTCGTGATATAACAAGTAATTTTATATCAGACATAAATAAACAACTAAAAGCACCAAAAGAGTAGATGATAGAACCTAAAATAATAATGGGCCTTCTACCAAACTTATCTGACAAAGGTCCTGATATAAGTTGTCCTATTGCTAGGGATAAAAAATACATTGAGAGCACTAATTGAGTATCAGAAAAAGAAATATTTAAATTAGACTTAATCTGAGACAATGCAGGTGAAATTATAGTCATCCCCATTACAGGCATAGCTACGGCTATAGCAATAATAAATATATTAGGTCTTTTCAACAGAATCCCTTTTAAATTGAAATTATTAAAAAGAAAAATTTATTCTTTTTCATGAACTTCTATAATGTTACCATCAGGATCATAAAAAAAGATTTGTTTCCAACCAGCTACAGCAGTCTCCCCCCAATCAGAATAACGAATGCCATTTTTTTCTAGATGTAGTTTAAAAGCATTTAAATCATCTGTTCTATATGCAATGTGTCCTTTTTCCAGTGGATTTATATGATGACCTGTTTTAAAATTTACGTTCAAATCTTTCTCCGCTAGATGTGTTTGAATTTTTCCATCCGTTACAAATTCAACCTCACCTGAATAACCTTTACGTCTCTCTAAAACTGGCAAATCATTTGTTTCTGTATCTAAAAGAAGAATATTTTTATAAAATTCATTCATTTCGGCTACGTTTTTTGTTGATAAATTTAAGTGATGCAATTTTAATTTCATGAGTTTTCAAATAAGTTATTTAAATTAAATTAATTTTATTTAGTATTACTTGAAAAAATATAATTTTAAACATTAAAATGAAATCAATAAGCAAAATTTTTGGATCCTTTAGATTTTCTTTTCTTCCGCCACTAATGATATATCTAGCCGCTGGAGTGTCAGGGTTAACAAGTATAGTTGGTTTATTCTTTGTAAAAGAATATTTAGACCTATCTGCTGCTTTTTTAGCTGGTTTAGGTTTTTGGGCTGGATTACCTTGGGTTTTAAAAATGCCTTTAGGTCATCTAGTAGATATCTTATGGAAATTTAAATCTCTACTTGTAATATTAGGCGCCCTCGTAATGGCTTTAAGTAGTCTTATTATGTATTTTTTAATTCAAAATAAGGAAGAAATGGTATTAATTTTAAATGCTGAAACTTGGTTTGTAATTTCAACTTTATTAGCACCTATTGGCTTTGTCCTTCAAGATGTCGTGGCTGACGCCATGACGGTTGAAGCTATACCTAAAGTAGATGATCAAGGCAAAAATATTCCGTTTCAAAAATTAAAATCAATGAATATCTCAATGCAAATGCTTGGAAGAATTGCAATAATTTTTGGGACTTTTCTTGTCTCAGTTATTAATTTGATTGTGTTTTCAAATTCATCAGAAATGTCTGAATTAGATAAAGTTAACGCTTATAGTCAAGTTTACTTATATTCTCTTATAGTTCCTATTATTTCAATATCTGGAATTTTATTAGCATTTATAATCAAAAATAAAGAATATAAATCTTTAATTAGTAATGGGATAAGTGTTAAAAAGGCAAAAAATTTACTTTTCCCTCAACAATCCAAAACTGATCCTAATATGTACATAATAATAGGTTCGTTTATTTTTGTTATTTTTACTCTTTTAATGGGAGCATCAAAACTAAAATTTTCTCAAGAAATTGTCTTTTTAGGTTCATTTTCTATAATACTATTCTTGCTTAACAAACTTACTAAAGAATTAGATGATGTATCTAAAAAAATGTTAATTGGAACAGCAATTATTATTTTTGTTTTTAGGGCTATTCCTGGAGTAGGTCAAGGTGGAAGTTGGTTTGAAATAGATGTTTTAAAGTTCGATCAAGAATTTTTATCTTTACTAGGATTAATTGCATCTGTGCTAACTATTTTTGGTATTTTTGTTTTACGTCCTTTAATGGAAAATTACTCCATGTTTAAATTGATAATTGTATTGTCAATCGCAGGTTCAATTTTTATTTTGCCTTCAATTGCTATGTTTTACGGATTTCATAATCTTACTGAAAGAATTACAAATGGTATAGTAGATGCAAGATTTATTGCTATTTTCAATACTGCTCTAGAGAGTCCATTAGGACAAGTTTCAATGATACCCATATTAGCCTGGATTGCTCAATCCGCACCAAGCCATTTAAAAGCAACATTTTTTGCCATTCTTGCTAGTTTTACTAACTTGGCCTTATCGGCGAGTAATTTAGGAACAAAGTATTTAAATGAAATTTTTGTAATTACACGTGAAATTAAAGATGCTAATGGAATCATTACTACTCCAGCAAACTATTCCGAATTAGGACAATTACTTATTATTGTAGCTTTAATGACGTTAATAATTCCAATATGTGTCTGTTTTTTAATCTCAAAAAAGAAATATAAATCTTACTAGAGTTTATTTGTTAAATACAATTTGAATATATCCTAACAAAACTGAAGAAATCAAAAAATAAAAACCAATTAGTAAACTTAGATCAAAGTAATTTGATACTTTAGCCGAAAAAACTAAAAAACTTATCAAAAAAATATCTACCATACTAAACTTATGTAAATTATATCTATTTATAAGTTCGTAACCAGTTAAACGAAAAACAATTTTTACTAATGGGAAAAGCAATCCAAAGCTAAATACCATTAACCCTAATAAAAATTCGTCAGCAATTATCAAATCTCTAGAAATACTTAAAATTGAAAACTCTGAAGTAAAAATCCAAAATTCATCAATTCTAGCAAGAGGAAAACTTACACCTAAAATTAATAAAATAATTTCTAAAATGGTTAAAATTAACCAAAACAATTATGACTCTGTCGATTGAACAAGTTGATCAGATATTTCTAAGAACTTTATTTCCAATTCTTTGTTTTCAAATGGAACAATATTTGGTAGTTGCATATTCATAATTTTATTAAAACTATCTTGAGTTTGGTTAATCAAATTTACCAAGTTAGCAGAATTAGCAGCAGTATCATATGTAGAGTAAGCTACTGTAATTTGTTCTTTTGTCCTATCTAAAGCATTTTGCAATGACTTCATTTGATTTATCAAAATATTTCTATATTGTCCTAAAACCTTCATAGTAAACTCATTAGATTTTATATTAGACTTTAATATTTTCTTGCTTTGTTCAGTTTTAGCTCCCTTTATGGATGTCTCTGCAAATTCAATAGCATCCTTAATGTTTTTTTCAATCTTATCAAGAGCTGGTAAGTAAGTATCCTCAATTTTTTCTATATATCTTCTTTGAGAAAATCCCAATATTTCACTCATAACCACATAGGTTCCATAATATTTAACAGTTGCAGTTCCACTGAATGAATTTTCGGTCATAATTTTTGATAATGTCTCAGAAATTTGTTTAGTAACATCAAAAATCGCAAATGAACGGGACAACTCATCTCCATCAATTCGAGTTGTCATAACCCTTATTTGTTCTCTCGTCAATTTAATACCTAATTTGTGCATCTTACGTTTTAAATCGAATTCAAGCTCATCAATTAATTTATAAGACTTCTTAATTAATCTATCTATTTTTTTAATTTCATTTTTGATTTCTTTCTTTGAAGATTTTAACAAAGACTCTTTTTCGGGAGCAAAAACAAACTTTTCATTAAGCCTAACTTTTTGTGTTTCAAAATCTTTTATGTTTTGCCGGATTTCTCTAATTCTAGATGCATAATTTACAACTTCCCCATCAAATAGTATTGGTTCAATTTCTTCTAAAACTTCATCTATTTTAATTCTATAATCTTTTTTTGACTTTGATATAATTGTGAAGTTAGAAGCACTAGATTCTTTTTTCTTTAGATCAGTTATATCTTCGAGATGAATACGAATTGAATCCATTTTGTCTTGAATATCAATCTTTGACTCTTCTTCTTCTGCGCTTTTAAGAGAAGCAATTTCTTCATCAATAGCCTGGTCTAATTCATTCATTATTGAAGAAAAGGAATCTAAAGTCTTATTTAGAATAGAGTTACTTTCTTCAGTAATTTTACCAAAAATGTTATTTAATTTTGTCGAAAAATTATCAGCAAAAACATATTGATAATTACAAAATGAGATAACAATATAGAAAAAGATTAATTGAAAAAATTTTTTCATTATTAGATTTTAACTCAACCAAGTTTCAGCTTTTTCTTTTATTTCTTTGTATGGAACTTTAACTTCATATCCTATATTTTCACTTACTCCAGCAGCATAAATCTGTACAATTGTAGATCTGAAAATAAACCATGTTTTTGTGGTACTTACTTTAATACCAGAAATTCTCGTTTTAATGATTTTCAAGACTTCTTCAGATTTTAAAAAAAACCATAAAAATTTAACTTTTAAATCTATTACCAAACATTCTTTTTCTTCGGACAAAACGCCCCTATGAAGATTACCTGTTAAAAACTGCATAATAGCAATAAATATATTTATTACCTTAATTAATGGATTTGAACCCAATAATCTTACGTTAATTTTTGTTGACCAATTTGATGTATCTGACATTTTAACCTCCATAAAATAAATATAAAAAATACTACTTTATATGTATTAAATTTTAAAATACTTTTTTAATTACAATTTGCATACATGCTCTAAAACACTATGAAACGTGGTAAACTTTTCTGGAACAACCCATTTTCCACTTCCTTTAAACTTTTTAGATTTGCCTTTGTCATCGTAAGCTTCAATCGTTAAATCTTTAATTTCTTTTTTATTACAATTTATTTTCACAACCATATCATAAGATTTATAATTTACACCTCTGATTTTTTTTTCAAATATAAATTCTTCTTTAATCTTTGTGGTAATTATATCATTAACTTTTGCGTAATTACTTTTATCTATAAATATTGGCGTAAGAGCTTGTATACGTTCCCAAGACGGTTTTACATTATTATTTTTCATTGATGAACTTTGTTTCTTTTTTTTTAGATATTCATCTACTACTTTTTTTGATTCTTTTAGAATAAAATCAGCAGTCTTTTTATTTCTTTTATCTTTATATTCATCAATTATTTGTTTTACTTCTTTTGAAGTAATCCCTTTTCTAAAATCAATTATATCAAGAATTTCAAAAACGTTATGTTGACCCAAGCATGTTTGTCCTCCAAAAAAACCTTTCAGCGTCATCTGATCTCCTCGTTTAATTTTTTTGAGTAGCTCTTTCAAATCCTTGTTATCTTTCCAAAACTTAGAATTGTAACATCCAACTATATGATTATATTCTTGTACATATTTTTCTGAAAATAATTCTATTTTAAATCTACGATTTGAGTGATCTACATCATAAACTTTGCCAGTTAATTGAATCATCTTTGAACCATAATCAATTCTTTGTTCCACCCATTCCGTTACATTTAATTTATCTTTTAAGTTTATTTTTTTTATTGAGTTATCAACTTGAAAAGAATTCTTTGAAAAATCAGCAAAACCACTAATTACAATACCAGGCTTTGTAAAAATACTTACAGGAGTAAAAGCAAAACATTGACCAACTTTTGGTGCCTTTGGATCGTTTTTAGAAATATTATAATATTTAGATTCTTGTAATAACATGACATGTCCATAATGATAATTTCCATCTAATTCCGTACCTTTGAGATATATGTTTTGTAAACCTGTTTTGCCTGTTAAAATATCTTCTGAGTAATCTAAAGTTTCTATACAACCATAAAATTTTTCACCAATTGAAAGATCAATTTTTCTCTCTTTTATAATTTTTTTCAAACTAGGTATTACTTTTTGACCTCGTTGATTAGAAACAAGTTTATTTTTTTTAATAGTATATTCTTTAGACGCAGTTTTACTATTATTTTGCACCTTTTCTAATGATTTATTTTTAACTTGCTTTTCTGTTTTGCTTACATTCAAACTTTGTAAAAATTTTTCTATTCTGGTTTTTAAATATTTTTTTTCACTAAGGTTATTCACATCTTTTAAAGATTTAATTAAAATTGATGCGGTATTTCCTTTTTTATTTCCAAAATTATTTCTTAAGATAGTTTCTAGTTCTATTTTTTTTACTTTTAAGTCATTATCTATTTCCTTAACAACTATCAACTCTTCTTTAATATTGTTTATGAATTTTGAGGATTCCTTTTTAATTCTATTACCCACTTCAGTATCAAACTTTTTATCTTCTTTTGATAGAAATCCATTAACTTTATTTAATTGATACTGAATATTTTTAGATAGTTTTTTATTTGTAAAATTTTCTCTTAAAAGTAACTTTAATTCTTTGAAATTTTTATTTAAGGTATCAGTAATTTCTTTCTTTTTATTTGCAAACATAATATTTCGTTCTAGAGCTTGATTTTTTTCATAAGCAGTAAAACCATCGATTGTTATCATAAAATTTTCTAAATTTAAAAAATTTTCTATTTCTTTTTTACCCCACTTTAAATTAGGATCAGGTTTAATTTCATAGAGGTTTGAGAGTTTAATAAGGTCAATATCAGCCCCAGATTTTACAAAAGAATTGATATCATTATAAAAATCTTTAGCCTTTGATTTCATTGATTTTATTTTCTCAGCAACTTTTCTTGCTTTTTCTTCAGCTAATTTCTTCGCCTTCGCTTCTTCTAGTTTTCTGGCTTTTTCTTCAGCTAATTTCTTAGCCTTCGCTTCTGCTAGTTTTCTTGCTTTTTCTTCAGCTAATTTCTTTGCCTTCGCTTCTGCTAGTTTTCTAGCTTTTTCTTCAGCTAATTTCTTTGCCTTCGCTTTAGCCTCTGCTATTTCTGTTGCTCTATTATTAGCTTCAGCTATTTTTTTAATCCTTTCATTTTCTGCAGTTTTAATTTTATCTAACTTGATAGCTAATTCTTTAAAATTATATTTCTGGGAAACTTTAATTCCCAAGTTACTCATTTTTATTAATCCCATTCTTTGAGATCTAGTTATTAAGTCCAACCATTCACTTTGCTTATAAACATCTTTAGCTTTTTCTATTTGATTGAAAATTACTTTACATACACGCCAATAGCCTCCTGAAGAGATGTATTTACCCTTTACACCTTTCTTTAAACTTTCTTCTAGATTGTTATTTAAAATGTTAACCTCATAACCTGGAATCCAATCTTTTGTGTCTTTCCATTCATTTGCTGCTTCATAGACACGTAATTCAAGTTTATTTTTTATTTTTGAGCTCATATATATTTTGATTTCATCTTTTCCGGACATTGAACCCCATACAAGATCTTTACTTAAATATAATGTTATAGGATTAGACCATTTTCTGCCTTTACGGGTATTACAATATTCCCAACCTCTGGCTTTATGAGTGGGAAAAGTATCTGGTATATTTACATTCTCTAAATCATCAAAATTAAAATTTCCAAAGGATTTAGTTTTAAGAGGTTTTAGATTATAAGTTGTTTTCTTAGACGAAACATTATCTTTTTTTTCTACAATTTTAACTGCTTTTTTTTCTGGTAATTTTTTTGATTTTACATTTTGAACAAGTATTTCATCTAGTTTACTTTTATTAAATTCAAAATCATATTTTTGTGAAACTTTTATTCCAAAGATATTCATTCTATGCAAAGCCATAGTTTGAGAGTTACTTAGGTGAGTTATCCAAGAAGATTTAGTTAATGTGTCTTTTGCTTCATTAATTGTATCAAAATTAATATTACATTTATGCCAATAGGTTCCACCAGGTGAGTTATAAACTCCTTTTAATCCCTTTTTTAAACTTAAGGTAAGATTAGTGACTTTTGTATTTACTTTGTAACCTTTTATCCACTCTTTTTGATCTTTCCATTTTTTTGCTGCTTCATAAACTGTCAAGTCTAAATTATTTTTTGTTTTTCTACTCATGTATACTCTAATGGAACTACTATGTGCCATAACTCCCCATAGCATTTCTTTACTTAAATAAAAAGTTATTGAACTAGACCAAGTTTTACCTTTACTTGACTTACAAATCTCTCTGCCCATAGCTCTGTGAGTAGGAAAATTCTCTGGTATTTTTATTTTTTCTAGAGTATCAAAATCATATTTTCCAAAAGTCTTAATTTTAAGTGGCTTTATATTATAATTTTGATCTGAATAAGTGATACTCGAATTAAAAAAAATTAAAAAAGATATTAAAGCTAAAAAAAACTGCATTTTAATACATACTTTAAATAAATTCCTGTCTACGCGTCATGAATTTTAACATATTCAAAATCACCTGATTTATTATCTATCCCTTGGTCAGGTTCAGAAATCCATGAAGCAAACTTGCCAATCTCGTAAACTGGCTTCATAAGAGACTCTATAAACATGTTGTCATCTTTAGTTGGTAAATATTCATCACTTTTTTTATTCCAGTTTTCTTTAGAAATAACTTCCCCTTCTGGAGTTATATTTGCATTCATAAAAGAACCTATTTTTCTATTAAAACCTTCAAACGGTAATTTCATCTCAAAATCTATATTAAACGAATTAATAGTTCGATTCCAACGCTTAGTTCCTACTGAAGAGTCTTTGATATAATCATCTCTTAATCTCATATTTAGAGATAACAATGCTGAAGCATCTTTTTTAACAATTTTATTATTTTCAAAATCCATAATTGGATAAGTATCATTTTTCAAAATATGATCATCTTTGATTTTAGTTTCCCAAAATCTACCTTTTACACCTGCAGTAAAAGTATTTGCTGCATTAGTTGATATTTCTGAACCAAATAAATCTAATGATAAAGAAAAATGTAAATTAATTTTCTTTTGTATTGTAGGTAGATCAATAACCCCAAGATTTCTGATTTTTTCAATATCGTAAGGGTTTGTTATTCCAGCCTTTGCCATTTCTTCACATGTTTTTTTTATGACACGCCTTACTCCATTTTCACCAACAAACATGTGATGAGCTTCCTCAGTTAACATGAATCTGCATGTTCTTGATAATGGGTCAAAACCTGATTGAGCTAAAGCTTCTAATTGCATTTTACCATCTCTGTCTGTAAATGAAGTGAACATAAAAAAAGAAAGCCAGTCAGGAGTTACTTCATTAAAGGCTCCTAACATTCTCGGTGCATCTTCAGAACCCGATTGTCTATTTAAAAGCTCGTTTGCTTCTTCTCTTCCATCTGAACCAAAGTACTTTTGGAGTAGATATACCATTGCCCAAAGATGTCTACCTTCCTCTACATTTACCTGAAATAAATTTCTTAAATCATACAATGAAGGTGCTGTTTGTCCAAGGTGTCTCTGTTGTTCAATAGAAGCTGGTTCAGTATCACCTTGAATAACAATCAACCTTCTCAACATTGATCTATATTCTCCTGGAACTTCTTGCCATACTGGATCTCCATAATGTTCACCACATGGTATAGTTCTTCCTTCCTTTTCAGGTGCTAAGAGAATTCCCCATCTATATTCAGGCATTTTTACATAATCAAATTTAGCCCAACCTTCTCTATCAACACTAATTGCTGTTCTTAGATATACTAAACTATTTTGAAAACCGGTAGGACCTAAATCATTCCACCAATTAATATAACCAGGATGCCATCGCTCCAATGCTTTTAATACCTTTTTATCACTAGAAAGATTCACATTATTTGGTATTAAAGTATCATATTCTACATTCATATTTTCCAATTAAATTTCTCCATATTTTCATACTCTTTGTTTATTAAATTTTCCTTTATTGCCTGTTCCATATTTCTTAAGTGCACCCTCTTCTCCTGAAGCATTTGGCCTTTGAAATATCCAATTTTGCCATGCTGTTAATCTTCCAAAAATTTTTGTTTCCATAGTTTCTGGTCCGGCAAATCTTAAATTTGACTCCATACCAGTCATTGAGTCTGGTGAGAAACTAGCCCTTTCTTCAAGAAAAATTCTTATTTCATCATCCCAGTCTATATCATCAAAAGAAAAAGTTATAAGACCTAATTTTTTTGCCTCTTCTGATAAAATTATTTTGTCTTTGACTTCATTTAATTCTGTAAGTTTGTCATCTTGTTCCAAAAACCTGGTTTTTAATCTACTCAAACCATTAGACATTTTAAAATAATCAAAATTTGAATCTGTTAAAGATAAAGAAGCTTCAGGTTTATTATTTCCTTCAAAATCACCTTCAGCCATATACGATCGATCAGAACAAAATACTATCTCTGACAAAAAGCCAGCAAAACATGATCCAGGTTCTACCAAAGTAACTAAAGAACGAGAGGTCAAATCAATTCTTTTTAATGTTCTTTCCCAGCTATTTTTAATTTCTCTAATAAACCAATTTGTTGAAAAATCATGAAATAACTTATCATATTTTAACACTGATTCAATATTACCAGACGAAGAAAAAATAATAACTCCTATTTCTAACTCATTAAAGCGAATATGAAGCAGAGCATCATCAAGCTCTCTCACGCATCGTAAAAGCCATAATTTATCGCCTGCACTTTCAAGATCTTTTTCGTTATTCGGTATAACTTCATCAGAGGAAGTAATAATAATATTTGCATTATTTTTTTCTCTATTAATTTTAAGATCAATAGTTGAATATTTGATATAATTATCATTTACAAAGAATTTTTCTAATTTGTTTAATTTAATGCCTTTACATTTATTTAATTTTCCTTTTTTAGAAAAATCTACAATTAATTTATTTAAATCTTCTTCTAGTGATGATTTTTTTGTGATTGTATCTACTAACTTCCATTCTATAGCTTTTTGAGCTTTTACTCCTTCTTCCATAGTACAAAATACATCTGCTAAGTCTCGTCTAACTTTTCTTTTATCTGTAACTCTTGTCAATCCACCAGTACCAGGCAAAACAGCTAGAAGTGGTACTTCGGGCAAAGCAACATTAGAAGAGCCATCATCCATTAGTACAATATGATCACAAGCTAGAGCCAACTCATAACCACCACCTGCACAAACTCCGTCGATTAAACAGATATAATATTGTAATGAATCTTGAGACGACGATTCTAAATAATTTCTTGTCTCATTAGTAAATTTGCAAAAATTAACTTTGTGAGCGTGTGAAGCAGATGCCAACATCTTGATATTAGCACCAGCAGAAAAAGCTTTGTCATTTCCTGATTTTAAAACTACTACTGATACTTCTGGATGTTCAAATCTTAATCTTTGAATTGCATCAAATAATTCAATATCAACACTTAAATCATAGCTATTTAATTTTAACTGATATCCATCAAACATACCTCCATCTTCATTAACATTCATTGTCAAAAAAGCTAGATTTTCTCTAATTTCTATACTCCAATGCAAATAATTTTTAGGATTTGTTTCGAATGAAATTTTCGTCATTAAATACTCTTTTTACTTTCTATATTCATAAATAAATTTTCTTAACACTTCAATAGTTTCTTCTGTTTTTTCAAACAGTGGATTATGACCGCATTGGTCAAGAATGAGTTTATAGAATTTCGTACTCAAATTTTTTTCTAAACATTTAAGCTGATTTACTGAACCATAGGGGTCCGTATTCCCTTGAACACCTAAGACTGGAACATTTATGTTTCTTAATTCTTTTGTAATGTCCCATTTATAAAAATTTGGATCTAACCACGCCTTACTCCATCCATAAAAAGCATTATCTACATCTGAATGATATTTTGATAGTCTTTTTCTAAAGTTTTCAGATTGATATTCTACTTCAATTTTCTCAATTGATCTCAAATTAAAGTCTTCTATGAAAAAATGGGGTGCAATTAAAATTGTCCCAAGATGATTATCATTATTATTTTCTATAGAGGAGTATAGTGCAGCAATAGTGCCACCGTCACTATGCCCTAGTAAAAAAAACTTTTTTAAATTAAGTTGTCTTATAATTTCAGGTAAGTATTTTTCTGCTTCAATTGACATATAATTGAGAGGTCTTGGTAATTTTACAGATGAAGATTTTCCATAACCAGCTCTTGAATAAACAACGATATTACAATTTGTGGCATTATTTATTTTCTCTGGTAACCCTTTCCACATTGATAAAGAGCCTAAACCTTCGTGCAGGAGAATGATAGTCGGCAATTCAGATATTGATTCACCTATAACTTTAAACTCAATTTTATAGTCATATATTTTTTTAAAAAAGTATGAACTTTTTATTTCAGAACTCATTTTATAAAAATTTATCTTAGTTTGAACCTTTGGATTTTTCCTGTAGCAGTTTTAGGTAAATCTTCAACAACAACAATATTTCTTGGATATTTCCACAAACCTATTTTGTCTTTAACGTATTCTTTAATCTCGTCTTTTAAAACTTCCAAATTTTGTTTTTCAAGAGATTTTTCTTTTAAAATAACAAAAGCTTTAGATTTAACCAGTCCTTCCTTATCAATTTCTGGTACAACAGCAGCTTCTAAAATTTTTGGATGACTTGCAACAGCCTGTTCAACTTCAAATGGTGATACCCAAATTCCACTAACTTTGAACATGTCATCGGTTCTTCCACAATAAACATAATTTCCATTTTTTTGTCTAATATATTTATCACCAGTTCTTGTCCATTCACCCTCAAATGTTTTTCTAGTTTTATCCCTTAAGTTCCAATAACCTTCCGCTGAAGAGGCACCATTAACTAAAAGTTCCCCTATTTCATCTTCTTCGACTAATTTATCGTTTTCATCAACTAACTTTAACTCATATCCTGGAACTGCTTTTCCAGTTGTACCATATTCAATATCATTTGGATGATTCGAAATAAAAATATGTAGCATTTCTGTAGAACCGATTCCATCGAGGATTTCTGTATTCGTGAGTGCTTTCCATTCTTCACCAATTTTCTTAGGAAGCGCTTCACCTGCAGAAACAGATAACCTAAGTGTATAATTTTCTTCACTCCAGTTACCGTTTAAATGTTCGATAAGGGCAGCAAAAATCGTTGGGACAGCGTAAAAAATTGTAATTTTATATTCTTTTAAGATTTCATTTACAATTTGTGGTGTAGGTCTTGTAGGAAGTAAAACAGTAGTTGCACCAACTGACATTGGAAAAGTCATTGCATTACCAAGGCCATAGGCAAAAAACAATTTGGCTACTGAAAAAACAATATCATTTTGTTGAATACCAAGAACTTGTTTAGCATAGGTATCATAAGTTATTTGCAAACTACCATGAACATGTTTAACCCCTTTTGGCTTTCCAGTTGAACCAGACGAATATAACCAAAAGGCAACTTCATCCTTTATTACATGAGTGGTTTCTGAAAATTTACATCTTACTAATTCATTTTCAAAACTCAAAAAATCATCATCTGATTCACCAACTACAAACACCTTTTTCAAAATTTTACTTTTAGTAAGAATGTCTTTTAATGGAGACAAAAGTTCTGATGAAATAAAAATGGCTTTTGCTCTACTATCATCCAGTATAGATTCGACAATATCTTTCGATAGAAGAGTATTAATCGGAACTGGGACAACGTTGGATTTTAAACAACCCCAAAAAATGACAGGAAACTCTATTACATCTAACATTAATAAAGCAACTCTATCTTCCCTTTGAATATTATTTTTAATTAATAAGTCATTAATTTTTGAAGATTGATTATATAGACTTGAATAACTTAAAGTTCTTTTTTTCTCTGAATACTCAATAAAGGCCGTTTTATCATTAGTCTTGTGACTATCAACAAAATATAATGAAGCATTTTCATTTTTCATAATATAAATTAACTAACTTTTTTAAATGGAAACAAACAAGTGAGTTTTTTTTCTTTAAATTTTAAATTAATATTATCATCTATAGTAATTAATTCAAATTGAATAGAACTATTTTTTACACCTTTTAAAACAATTTTATTATTATTTATTTTTGTTTCTTCATCTAAATCTCTCCATACAATTTTGTCTTTAAAGACTTCAATTGTAGTTGGAGTAGTTCCTTTTAATTCATTTATATTAGGAGTTTCATTAGCTTTAATTTTCATGAGCACCTCCTTACTAAATATTAATCCAGTCATGGCACAACTAAATTCATCCATTGGTCCTCTTGATAAAGTATATTTTTTTAAATTTTTTTCCATTTCACTTCCATTGAACACATAGGTCTGTGATTTATCACCAGTAAATATACTTGTAACAAAATTAAAGATACCTTCAAATATATCAGCTATAAAATTGAAAATACCTCCAAAGACATATCCTATAAAGTTAAAGATACCTCCAAATATATCAGCTATAAAATTGAAGATACCTCCGAAAACATATCCTATAAAGTTAAAAATGCTAACAAATATATCTGCAATAAAATTGAAGATATAAGCAAAAAAATCTATTATTGAACCAAATATTATTTCAAAAAAACCTGAATCCTCATTTTCAATTTCTGCTTTAACTTCATGCTCTTGGTTAATTTTTTCATTATTTTTTGGCTCTATCATTTTAGTCTCTTGAGAGGCTTCCGTATTATTATTTTTTATCTCTGATTTAATTTCACTTGTTTGCTCTTTAGAAGTTTCTGAAGATTTAACGGTTTCATTTTTTTCATTAGGATAAATTGGTGAAACATTTGCCACTTTTAGTAAATTTACTAAATTTGATTTAATTTTTTTCATTGAATTTAAGTCATTAGATGTCTCAATCAACTCAAGCAAATTTACACCCTCTTTACTAATTTTAGTTCCAAAATTATCTCTAATAATTTTTTTCAAAAGAGGTTTGTTTGCGTCAAGAAAGTTATTAATTTTTTGTAACTTTATATTAAGTAGTTTTTGTCTTTTTTGGTTTTGATTTAATTGAAACTCAACAAAATCTTTATTTTTTATCATGAAGTTATTAAGGTTTTCAAAATTTTTAATATCAGTTAGATTCCATGTTTTATTTAATTCAGGACGAATAGAATAAAAATCTGCTAGCTTTAACAAATCAATTTCAGCGCCTGATTTTACAAAAATATCAATATCGTTATAAAGATCTTTCGCAATTAATTTATAATCTCGAGATTTACTTTTGATTTTTTTTATTTTTTCTTCAGCATTTTTTTTTGCCTTTGCTTCGGCTAATTTTTTAGCCTTTTGTTCAGCAATTTTTTTTGCCTTTGCTTCGGCTAATTTTTTAGCTTTTTGTTCAGCACGTTTTTTTGCCTTTGCTTCGGCTAACTTTTTTGCTTTTTGCTTTTCAATTATTTTCTTTTTTTCTTCAGCTATTCTTCTTGCTTTTTGTTTTTCACGTATTTTCTTCTGTTCTTCTTCAATCCTTTTCCTCTTTTCTTCAATTAACTTTATTCCTTTTTCATCTATTATCTTTTTAACTGTTTGGTCTAATAATTGAACAGTACCATCTTTTGTTTTTGCCACGCCTTCTTCAATAGTTTTTTTAAAGATATTATTTGGTATTTTTATTTGAGGTTCTTTTCGATTTTGCTTTGATAAATCTGACTTTGAAATACCCTTATTTACCATAATAGTCTGAGAATCTATGATCGAAAAGTTACCTCTACATAACTTTTGACGTGCATCTGGAATAATAAAATTTCCAATTTTTTTATTTTTTTCTAGAGCAAAAAAGAGAGTTAATGTTGGAGAGTTTGCAGCCTTTCCTTTTTTGACAGTTATTTGAGCAGTTAAATCTAAATCTTCTGTTTTAGAATAAGAAACTCCTGAAATAGATTTATCTAATTTGAAAATTTTTAAATTATTTTTAGTATTCAAAAACTTTGGGAAATATGATTTAAACAGAAATTCACACCCAGGAGTAGCATTTTTTAATTGTAGGTTAATATTATTCTCTAATCCATAAGTTTTCGAGACTAATGAGAGAAATAAAATAATTACTATAAATATGTACTCAAATAATTTCATTACCCGTACCTTCATTTGATGCTAAAATGCAATATAGGTAAATGGCAAAAAAACCTTTATTGCAGAAATTAGCAAAGCTAATAATCCAATCACACAGATTATCAAAACTAAAATAGCTTGTGTCAAGTTTGTAGATTTATTTATATCTCGAAATATCTTAAAAATAATTTTGAAAGGCTTCATTTTATAACAAAAATCTTGTTTTCAGTAACCAAGTAATTTAATCCCATTTTTTTCATGGCAGTGTAGCAGTCTATGTAGTCAAAAACAATTGGGTCACCTGCATAATTAAAAGATGTATTTAAAATAAGTTCATGGTTATATTTTTTTAACTTATTTAAAAGTTTATAAATAAATAAATTTTTATTAGAAACAACTTGAACCCTTGATGTTTTATCAACATGAATACATGACGGATAGTGTTTCAAAGTTAATTCCTTACAATTCAAAGTTATTCCCATCCATTCTAAATTATGCTGATATTTTTTTTTCGTATAAAAGTATCTAGATAAATTTTCCTTCTGAACGATAGGTGCCATTGGACGAAAATGCTCTCTACCCTTTTTATTTCTATTTAAGTCATTTTTTAAGGATATTTCTTTTGCTGAACATAATATTGACCTATGTCCTAGAGCTCTTGGACCAATTTCAGCTCCATCGACAAATGTACATACATATTGATTTTGTGATATTAGTCTAGATATATATCCAAAAAAATCATCATGTTTTATTTCATCAAATAATTGCAACAAAATATTCGTTTTTGGAAAGAAAAAATTATTTGAAAAAAACAATGATGTTTCATTTAAAAATCTTTTATTTAAAACAAAATTTCCAAAACTTGCGGCACCAATAGATGAACCAGCATCAGATGGTGAAGGAGGTATTGTGAATTTTTTTACAACTTCCATTTCTGCTATTTTTTGCATAGCTCGAGAATTTAGAGCAACTCCTCCAGAAAAATATACATTTGTTATACCAGTTTTCTTAATCGCCCAAGATACTATTTTTTTTAAAATTTCTTCTAACGCTGTTTGAAATGAGGCGGCTATATTGGCTAATCTTTTAAATTCTGAACTTTTAAGATTGTTAAAATGTTTTTTATTAGGAATTTTACCAAAGAAGTCTTCAAATATCTTTGAATAAGTCTTTTCAGGATTCTTATCAAAATCAAACCATTTTAAGTTAAAAAATAATTTTTCATTTTTCCATGAAATTATATTTTCTAGAATATAATCTTTATATACTGGAGTTCCATATGAAGCTAAACCCATTACTTTGTATTCACCCTCATTTACTGAATATCCAAGATAATCTGTGACTGCTGAATAAAACAATCCTAAAGAATTGGGATAATCTTCTACAAAAATCTTTTTAAATGTTTTATTACTATTTTTGAATATTGAAATAGTTTCTCCATCCCCAACAGCATCTATTACAAAAATAAGTCTATCTTTATTTTCTATTTTTTTATCAAAACTGATTGCAGTTAAAGCATGACTCATGTGATGAGGTGCATATAAGTTTTTGTTTTCATCTAAATTTAAAATTTTTTTTGTATAAGTAGAAAAAGAAAGTGAACCAGACCATAGTTTTTTAAATTGACTTGAAGATATTTTCCATCTTTCAAATGGTTTTTTTAAAGAAAATAAAGTAATGATTGACCAAGATAAAAATGGTTTTTCATAAAAAACACAGGCTTGTATTTTTGAATTTGTCAAATTATATTTTTTAACAAGATGTAATAGTGATCTTTTAGGAAATACACTATTACCTTTAATTCTAGTAAATGATTCCTCTTTTAAATAATCTATTAATATATTGTCTTTTACTATAGCAACTGAACTATCGTGATAAAAACTACTAATACCTATTATATAACTCATAAAATTAGTCTTGATTTTTCAATAGAGAAATCAATATTGTCTCCTAATCTTTTTTTAATTTTTAAAGCTGATTTAAAAGGTATACATAAGATTATGATTAAATAAGAAATAAGAATATTAAATAAATTATTTAAAAATTTATTTTTTGCTAGAAAATGTCTAAATTTATTTGCAAGCCAAAAACAACAATTCCAATATTGCCTTTTAAAGTTATTAAAATATTTTTTTGAAAATTCTGTTGCATGTTTTACATGTTTTACTTCATCAGTAATCAATTGATCATAATCATGAAAAAAATCATCGCTTTTAGTTTCATTCAAATGCTTTTTTTCTTCTTCAATAATCTGGTCTAATTTTTTTAGATCGCTTATTTCCTTCAAAAAATTAGACTCACGAATTTTTTTAAAAAGTAATAATGCTTGTTTTTCGTTAACACCAACGAATGTAGCAAATTTATATAAATCAAATTTTTCAAAAAGAAATTTTTTTTCACTTAAAAAACCAAGATAATATAAATTTTTTGTATCAAACTTATAATGCAATTCAAGGTTTTGACTATTAAGAGTTGTCTTCAAACAATTTAAAAAAAACGCTGTATGTTTAAACTCGTCTAAACTATGATCGATAAAACCTCTTGCTAATTTAGAGTTTTTAGATAATTTTGCTGCTTGAAGCATCTCAATGCCTGATGAATATTCAGCATATGAAAAATCAAGAAGGGCGAGTACTTGATGATTAGAATTATTTTTAATATTTTTAAAGCCTATGTTTTTAAACATTTTCTTAAACTCATTATAACGTTTTTACTAATTATAAAATTTGATTCTTCATTCGCAAGTTGTTTTAATTATATTCCATATGCACATAATCAATTATACACTCATTTACCTGCTTCAACAAAATTTTGTGTGAAACTTAAAGATAAGAAAATTTATTACAATATTTCAAAAAATTTTTCTCGTAAAATTTATAATAATTTTGATAAAGATAGTGAAATTTATGCTTTTGGTGATAGTCAGTTTCTTGGAATAGACTGGGATGAAAAAAGTTTAAAAAAACATGATCTTGAAAGAATTACAAATAGTAAAAAAATCTCTATATTTGCCGCCCCTAATAATGGTCCCTTTCAAGTTACAAATTTAATAAATTCACTTAATGAAATTATCGTTAAAAACATAAATTTAAAAAAAATTATTTTATCATTTAATTATGGAAATGATGTTTTTAGATTACAAAAAAAATGGAAGTTGCAAAACTTTGTGCCTTTAAAATCTGATGAGTTATCAAATATTATGTCAAAACCTTTCCTTTATGATTTAATTTTATTAAGAGGATTGTTAACTGGTAAATATTTCTCAGCAAATCTACCTGATAACAAAAAAACTTTCGCTCTATTTCGCAATTTAGACGAAACAGAAATAAATAAACGACTAGTACTTTGGTTAAATGAAATCAAGGAAATTAAAAACAAAATCAAAAAAGAATTGAACATTATTATTTTTCCACCCTATTGGGTTTTTGATTTATCAAAAAAAGAAAAAATGTACGTAAATAACAAATTTCTAAAATTAATATGTAATATTCAAAAAGAAAGAATTTTTGATGAAGTCATTTTAGGTAAAACAAATTTAGCTATAAATTTTACTGAAGACAAGAGACACTATACTACAGGTTATTTGAATTTTAAGAAAAGTACTGATGAGTGCAAATAATTAGTTACAACCTCCACCACCACCACCTGGGTCACCTTCTTTCTTAAAAGAATCATAAGCTTCTTGCCCCATCATAGACAAACCCCATTTCCCATCTTTAAATTGCGCATCAAAATAATTACCATCAAGTAAAATCTTATACTCCTCAGATATTACTTTACCGGTTTTTGAGGCTATTTTTTTCTCAAGAACAACTCCCTCAGCAATTTTTTCCCTTTTTGTTTTATAGTTTTGAAAAGATGCTGCATATGAAAACATAAATATTAAAATAATTTTAATAAAAAATAAAAATTTCATAATAATCCTCTATTAATGGCGGGAGTGACGGGACTCGAACCCGCGGCCTCCGGCGTGACAGGCCGGCGCTCTAACCAAACTGAGCTACACCCCCGATTTGTTCAAACTATATTTTCAGTTAAATAAGGTCAAGTAAAGAAATTATTTAATAATTTGTTTATAAAATTATTTTTTTTAATTAATAGTGCTGTTTCAATAAGAGTGGCCAAAACTAAAGTTCCAAGTAAAGTGTTACCAAAAAATGGTATAGCTAGTGTGTAACATTCAATAAGACCAAAAAAACTTTTTTCGTAGAAATTAGAAAATAGCCAAACCCCAAAATTAGTTATAAAATAAAAAATAAATGCACTCATGAGAGAACCAAATAATCTCGAAAAAATAGATTTGTAATACTTACCGGTTAATCCAATTAAAAGTAAGCTACCCCAAGTCCATATCAATAGACTATGAAAACCTATAAAAAAATCTGAAATAGCAAAAGCTAGAATTATAAAAGGTAAAGCACTTATTCCAAAAAAAATTGAACCATACATCGTCAACGCTATTAGTGGAGTGAAGTTTGGTGGATGAGGAATATATCTAAAAAAAATTATTACAGTTAGAAAGGATGTTAAAAGTATGACTTTATCTTTAATGTTTTTTGACATTAATACTCCTTAAAACCTTGCATCAACACCAGCGTATACAGCGAAATTTGATGTTTTATAATTTCTATTCACCTGATAATCTTGGTCTAACATGTTAATAAACTTTAAGTATAATTTCAAATCTTCTTTTAATTTATAATTTAAATTAGAGTTTAAAAGAGTAAAAGATGGAAGCTCTACTCTACTGGTGTCATAACTTTTTTCCTGATAAATCAAAGACGTATTAGTGTTAAAAAACTTATTAAAATCATAGTCTAAACTACTAGAAAATTTATGCATAGGAACTAGTTTACTTCTTAAATTAGTATTTGTTTGGCTGTCTGTATAAGTATATGAACCAGAAACAGTTAAGTTTTTTGAAAAAGACTTTTGACCTAAAACTTCATATCCTTTAATATTTGTTTTCTCAGTCACTTGTCTATAACCACCACCACTATAATCAATTTTATCTTTTATTTGCCCATCAAAATAAGAAGAAGTAATTTTAAGTTTCTTTTTATAGTTATTGTATTCTATACCAATTTCAGAATTGTTAGTTTTTTCTGGTTTTAACTCAGTTATTCCTGATGCTAAATTATTTCTCTCATACATCGAAGGAGGTCTATAACCAGTACCATTTGAAAACTTTATCTTATATTCATTATCAATTTTATATCCAGCTTGAAGTCTATATGTGTCATGTGACTCATATAATTGATCATGATCTCTTCGAACAGATAAATCTACCTTGGTTTTAGAAGAAGGTTTTACACCCCCTGCTAGAATTAGAGCGTTAGATTCAGTTTTTACTCTCGTGGTTCCCGTTTTATATTTTAAATTTTTATGTTCTGCACCAATGTCAATATAACTATTATTTTTATTTTTTTTTCTTATCAAATACTCTAACTTTTGTTGTGAGGAACTTTGATCTGAATTATAACTACCCGACGTAATTCGACTTACCCGAGTGGGATTATAAATAAATTTCTGCTCTATGTTTTTTCCTGTTTTAAATTCAAACTTTACTAATCCACTTTTTATATTTGTTTTAGTGAAATCGTTATTATCAGTTTGATCCCATTTATCATATTCGTACTTTGAAGATGAATCTCTAAAAACAAAAGTTACATTATTATTTGAGAACTTTTTATTAAGTTTAAATGTTGCATTTCCATAATTATACGCATCATTTTCTGTATTATTATTTTTTTCACCTGCAGAAAAACCATCAGTATGATATAAATTTACATTTGCACTTACTTTATAATCCTCTTTTCCAAAAGAGTAGTAATTCCCAGTGTAAAAACTATTGTAAGAACCTATTTCAGTTTTACTATGAAAAGCCCTTTTATTGTAATCTCCACTTTTAGTTGTAATTGAAATTACACCTCCTGCAGCCTCACCTCCATGATTTGGACCTTGAGGAGATTTTAGAATTTCAATTTTTTTTATGTCTCCAAGTGGAATATCTTGCAAATATGTCTCAGTTTGAGTTGCTGTAGGATCTGAGATATTCATACCATCAACAGATATTTTTATATATTTTTTGGCAAATCCTCTGATAAAATAAGATTGAACAGAACCAGGACCTCCTGTGCTTGCAATACCAATACTACTTTTAGAGTTTAATAAATCCGCAAGATTTGTGGCAGATGATTTTTCAATATCACTTTCAGTAATTATTTCTACAAAAGAATTATTTTCTATTATATTCTCTTGAAATCTCGTGGGAGTAATTACAACCCTAAGCAAATCCTCTTCTGCAAAACAATCTTTAAAAATTGAAAAAATAATAATGTATATAATTATAGTTGATTTAACTTTCATAACACCTCCAGCAATCAATCAAAGCAAAGCTTTTCATTTTTTATTTGTCGCTAGACGATGTTCTCGTGTTCTCTGCTTACCCGGCGGATAACAAAAGCGACACCATATGGCAGGTCTCCTGGCTTGTATGTCATTATTATATCTTACCTTCCCAATTTCTCAGTGGTATAAAAGATATAACTATCTACTCACAGTTGCGGGCACAGCTTTGGATTTTATTTTCTAATATCACCAAATTCCCATTTTAAGCTTGAAGAAATCTTCAAAGCACCTATACAGTTAATGCATACTTTAGTAATTGGGTTTCTATTTTGTCAACAAAAGAAATAAATATTTTGGTTTTTGGTTACGGATATTTAACAAATGCTATTATTGAATTTGCACAAAAAAATAATTTTAACTTGATAGTAGTGTCTAGGGGAAGAAAAGTATGTAATTTTTTTAAAACAATTTCTTATGAAGATTTAGGATTAATTAAGAATTTGAATAGTTATTACGCAGTTTCAACAGTCCCTCCAAATAATAATGGTGATGACTTTGTTTTAAAAACTGTAGAATCTGAAATGTTAAATCAATTCTTAAAACTCATTTATATTTCATCAACTTCTGTTTATCCAGGTGGTGAGGTTGATGAAGACACAAAAACATCAAGCTCAACATTAAGAGGAAAAATTAGAATTGATATAGAAAATGAGTGGAAAATTTTAAATAACTCAATAATTATAAGATCAGCAGGTATATATTGCTCTAAGAATAACCTGATGACAAGATTCTTAAATGGTAATTATGAAATAATTTCAAAAAAAGAACATTTCACTAACAGAATTCATATAGAAGATCTAGTTGGTATAATCATTAAAATTTTTTTAAACAATAAACCTCCTAAGTTAGTTAATGCATCTGATGAAGATTTTGTAAATACATATGAAGTGGTTAAAGAAATCACTAGTAAATTTGACCTTCCCAATCCAAAAAAAATAAATTATACAAATAAAAAAATATCTCAATCTATGAGATCTTTTTTTGAAGTGTCTAAGAAAGTAAAAAGTAAATATGTTGAAAAAAAATTGAATTATAATTTTAAACATAAAAGTTTTCTAAAATCATTAACAAAAATTACAGAAAAATTATTAAAAAGTAGAAAAAAAAATGAATCAAAATTTACATAAAGTCCTATCCGTGAAACATTGGACCAAAAACTTATTTTCATTTAAGGTGCAAAGACCTTTAGGTTTTAAATTCAAATCTGGTGAATTTGTTATGCTAGGGTTATATAATGAAAATCAAAAGCCTATTTTAAGAGCCTATTCAATCTGTTCACCTAGTTGGTCTGAGGAATTAGAATTTTATTCAATCATTGTAGAAAACGGTCCTTTAACATCAAAATTAAAAAATATAAGAGTAGATGATGAAATCATTTTAATGACTAAATCCACAGGTACTTTAATTTTAGACGCCTTAAAAACTGGTGAAAGACTTTTTCTTTTTTCAACTGGAACTGGATTCGCACCTTTCGCTTCACTTATAAGAGATCCAGAAACTTATGAAAAATTTAACAAAGTTTTTTTAACCCATACTTGTAGAAATAATAATGAACTTGGATATAGTTCACAAATTGTAAATGAATGTTATAATAATGAATTAATAAAAGATTTTTTAAATGATAAACTTGTTTTTTATCAAACCACAACCAGAGAAGTATCTACTTTTAATGGAAGAATAACTGATAGAATTAATAATAATAGTTTCTACAATGATTTAAAAATTAAAAAGATAAACTCTAACACTGATAGAGTTATGATTTGTGGTTCACTCGAATTTAATAATGAATTTAAAAATTTATTATTAGATTTAAATTTTGAGGAGGGTGCTACAAATAAACCTGGCAATTTTGTAGTGGAAAAAGCATTTGTTGGTTGATTGGTGGGCGGTGAGAGGCTCGAACTCCCGACCCTCTCGGTGTAAACGAGATGCTCTACCAACTGAGCTAACCGCCCTTAACTAATACAATTTGAGTTTATAAAAATGACAATTAAAATAAACAATTAATGATGAATAACATAAACCCATCTGATTGGATAGTCAATCAGGTAGAACTAATAACAAAAAAAAATAAGATAAATACTATTATTGATGTCGCCTGCGGTTTTGGTAGACATAGCGTTTACCTTGCAAATAAAAATTACAAAGTAGTATCCATAGATATAGATTTTAAAAAATTAAGAACTTTTACAAATAACAAAAACATAAGATCTGCATGCCTTAACCTAGAAAATCACGAATATTGGCCAATTCAATCGTATTTTGATATAGTTATTGTAGTAAACTATTTATATAGAAGCAATTTCAAGAATATTTTAAATCTTGTCAAAAAGGATGGTTATCTTATTTATGAAACATTTTGCATCGGAAATGAGAAATACGGTAAACCAAAAAGAAAAGAGTATTTGTTGGAAAACAAAGAATTAAAAAACATCACAGATAATAGATTTGTAATAAAAGATTTTTATCAAGGTATAGTTTATGTACCTGCTAAATCTTTCAAGCAGATGTTAGTGGCTAAAAGAGTAGCTATGTAAGCTACTCTTTATAAAAATTTTTAATTAATTAACTGCTTCTTTCAGCGGTGTTCCTGGCTTAAACTTTGGCATTTTAGAGGCCTTTATTTGAATTGGTTCTCCAGTTCTTGGGTTACGGCCTGTTGTTGCTTTTCTGTTTGCAACTGAAAAAGTCCCAAATCCAACAATCCTTACATCACCACCTGATTTAAGTGCCCCTGTTATCGCGCCTATAACACCATCAACTGCTCGCCCTGCGTCAGCTTTTGACAAGCCTGATGCTTCAGCAACACTTGCGACTAATTCATTTTTATTCATGCAAACCTCCTGTTTTAAATAAAATCAAATTCTACCTTAAAATAAAATAAGATTGCAATCAAATAATAAATAATTTTATAGATAATTAATGGGCAGTCGTAATATTGGATATTGTATCAGATTTAATTTGATCCGATAAATTGGTTTTAATGTTTTCAAGTGATTTAGGTTTTCTTACAAGAGCGTTTTTAATTACATCATCTACAAAACTAACTGTAATAATTTCTAGATTATTTTTTATGGACTTAGGAACATCTTCTAAATCTTTTTTATTATCTATTGGAATTAAAACTTTTTTTAAACCACTTCTTTTTGCTGCTAATAATTTTTCTTTTAGACCACCAATTGGAAGAACTCTGCCCCTTAATGTAATTTCACCAGTCATTCCAATATTCTTTTTAACTTCAATGTTTGTCAAAGATGATACAATACTTGTAACCATTGCCACACCTGCTGAGGGTCCATCTTTAGGCGTTGCGCCTTCAGGAACATGAACATGTATGTCAGTTTTTGCTAGTTCATCTTGATTTATACCAAAATCTTTTGTTCGCGATTTAATAAAAAATTCAGCAGCTTGAATTGATTCTTTCATAACATCACCTAGTTTACCAGTTGCAGATACTTTACCTTTTCCAGCAACTTTAACAGCCTCGATTGATAAAAGCTCTCCCCCTACTTCAGTCCAAGCTAAACCAGTAGTAATTCCAACTAAATTACTTTTTTCAATTTCCAATCTTGTAAATTTTGGAACACCTAAAAATTGTGAGATATTCAAGTGGTCAATTTTAATAGATTTTAAGTTATTTATCTCAATTTCAGTTACAACTTTCCTTATTAATTTAGAGATTTCTCTTTCTAAAGATCTAACTCCAGCCTCTCTAGTATACTTTTGAATAATTTCAGCAATCGCCTTCTTCGTAATTTGAAACTCTTTTTTTGAAATTTTACACTCTTTTAGGTGTTTAGTAAGTAAATGTTTTTTGGCAATTTCAACTTTTTCATCTTCTGTGTATCCTGGTATTCTTATAACTTCCATTCTGTCAAGAAGTGCAGGAGGTATATTTGTAGTATT
>QCNN01000014.1 GCA_003213175.1 SAR116 cluster bacterium AG-426-B08
CTAAAAAGATTTGTTTCTATACCAAAATTGTCAACTACAGCAACTCTTGCTCTGATTTGAGACCCAACCAAAGCCTGATCTAATTTTAGAACAGGACCACTAAGACTATTTAGAGCAATCCAATTTCTACCATCCCTAGATTTTTCCCAACTGATATTAATTGATGCTATGCCATCCTCGTCCGATAATGAATTTGATATAGCTCTAAGTGTTACACCCTCTTTAGGTTCTCCTATTATCGTTACTTCTCCTTGAACAGGATCATCTAAATTATCAATTGTTTCAGAGGGACTTGTGTATAAAACTTCTCTTGTTCCATGAGAGTCTACATAAGAAACTACAGCTCTAAATGAATAATTAACCTGATCTTGAGTTAATCTTAACACTTCTGACTTTATGGAAGGGTAAGCCTCCCAATCTGATTTAGAAGAAGATCTTTGCCATGAGATTTCAAATCCACCAATGCCGTCTTCATCAGATACACTAGATGTATCAACAACTAGAGCACTATCTTCAACAGAAGCACCTATGAGCCTGGCAGCACCAGTAGGTTTGTCGTTAACATTCTTTACTGGTGTAGAGGGAGGACTAATTAGAGTTTCTAAATTACCCTGTCCATCAACGTAAGAAATAACAACACGAAGTTTTTTTCCAACATGAATTTCTCTTGGGGTAAAAGATTGACTTGTTTCACGGCTTATATTGGTCCAATTTTTTCCATCGTCTGATATTTGCCATTGTACTCCAACTGAACCCATTCCGTCCGAGTCTACAACAGAGGATAGATCAATAATTAATGGCTCATCTTCAACTGCTGCAAAGCCAGCTGTTTCTACGCCACCATCATTATTTTTACCACTTGATTTTGGTTGTTTAGTTATATTTTTCTTAACTTCTTTTTTATTAGTTTTATATACTTTATTGTGATTATGTTGTTTAATGTTTGAATCACTTTTTTCAACCTTCTTATCTTTCACATTTGGATCACCACCAGCATTAACTATATTAATGTTAGCATTAGCAACTAACATTGAAACTATTACTGCCGTTAACCTCCAGATGTTGTCCGGAAAAAAACGCATTTAAACCTCCACAATCTCAAAATATATAGTATGTATTAATAACACAATTTGTGAAAAAATATACTATAATTACACAAAAGTAAATTTTAACTAAAATAAAATATTTTAGGATATAATCAACTAATTATTTTTTTTCTCCAGATTTTCAATCAAATGCATCAATATTTCTTGTTGATTATTGACATTTGCCTCTAATTGTTTGAGTTTAACAATTATTTCACTATTTGAGAGAAAATTAGATAAATTTTCAGAATTTTTAACAATATCAGTCAAAATCACCGTGTTATTTTCTACTTCATCTAATTGTTCTGAAAGATTTAATGTTTTGGCATCAACCTTAATTTCATTAAGTTCGTTTTTAATTTGATTAATTTGATTGTTTTTAATATTCATTATAAATAGTATAATAGATGAAAATATATTATTATATTTGCATATTATTAACTATTTCATGGATTTTTTAAATGTCAATTATTGATTCGATTAAGTCAAGTATATTTGTTTCTATTCATCCAGCTGGTACTCCATTTGTAGTAATTTTTTCATTTGTTACAGTTCTAATTGGATGGGTTTGGTCACCATTGTTTTTTCTCGGAGTTGTATTAACAATTTGGTGTATTTATTTCTTCAGGAATCCGAATCGTTTTCCTCCTGATGATAAAAATAATAGATTAATTATTGCTCCAGCTGATGGTAAAATTGTTGAAATTAGTGAATTAGTTCCAGATGAAGAAGTTGGTCTTACAAAAACAAAATTTATTAAGGTTGGAATATTTATGAATGTTTTTGATGTTCACGTAAATAGATCTCCAATGAAAGGCAAAATTATTAGTAAAAATTATATACCTGGAGTTTTTTTCAATGCCAGTTTAGATAAAGCATCAAAAGAAAATGAGAGGATGTCTTTGACAATGGATGTGGGTAATAATAAGAAGATTGGGTTTGTTCAAATTGCAGGTCTAATCGCCAGAAGAATTATTACAAGCGTTGACGTTGGTTCAGAGTTAAAGACTGGTGAAATTTTTGGATTAATAAGGTTTGGAAGTAGGGTAGATGTTTATTTTCCGATAGAATCAAAGGTTAAAATTTTAGTTGGTCAGACATCAATTGCCGGAGAAACTGTTCTTGCAGAGTTAGAAGAAAAAAAAGAATTAAAAAAAACGTCTAAAAAATGAAAATTAAGGGATTAAAACTTGCAAAAAAAGCTTTTGCAGTTAGACCAAGAAGATATTCTATAAAATGGCTTTTGCCAAACTTTTTAACTATTTGTGCTCTAATTTTTGGGATGCAAGCAATTTATCAAGCTTTTTTTCAGAATTGGAATATGGTAATAACTATGTTGATAATTGCTGCACTTTTTGATCTTTTGGATGGGCGGGTTGCAAGGCTACTAAAATCGACAAGTGACTTTGGTATGCATTTGGACTCATTATCAGACTTTGTTGTTTTTGGTACTGTTCCAGCAGTTACTATTTATCTATGGATGGATAAACCCGAAAATTCTATTTTTTGGATTTGTATTGTTTTATTTGTAATTTGTGCTTCTCTTAGATTAGCTAGATATAATTCTGAATTATCTGACCGTCCTTCTTATGCAAAAAACTATTTTACAGGTATACCGACACCTGCAGCCGCTTTTTTGGTTTTATTACCAATTGCTGCAATACCATTATTTGAATTAATTTTTTTAAAATCCGAATTATATATTGGTATTTGGTTGATTTTGATTTCTATAGGTATGGTTAGTAATTTACCAACATTTTCTGGTAAGGTCATGCAAATACCAAGGGCACTAGTCATTCCATTTCTAGTATTATTGGGTTTATTAAGTATCTCAATAATTAGTAATCCAATAAAAGGTTTTACAATATTAGTATTAATTTACTTGGTAAGTCTACCAGTCTCACCATTCTTTTATTATAGATTAAGAAAAAAAGCAGAGGAATTACAGGCTAAAAAGAACTAAATTTTGAAAGTTTTTTTCCAATTAGTTTTGTCTAAAATTTCATTTGAAGCTTCATAAACGGCTCTATTGCATGATCTAGCGACACAATCGCTACATCTGGAACCTAAAATTAATAAATCATCTTTTGAAAATACAATTTTTGAATTATTATTTAGAAAATTTTTATCAATTTTAATAGCAAAAATTGTATCACCATCCATTGGTGTATGTGAGGGATGAATAGATCTTGCAATACCGTCATGAGACATTATGGCTAGTCTTTTTAGTTGATTTCTGTTCAAAGGAGCATCCGTGGCGACAACTCCTATTACAGTATTAGATATATTTTCAGATTTATCTTTTATATTTTTATCCTTAGTAATTTTTGATTTATTAAAATCAGTGTTAATTCTTTTAGCTTTTAAATTACCATCGAATTGCTCATTTGAAGTTCCAATTCCACCAAACTCATCGTTTACCTCTAAATGTCCGGATAAAAAATGAGGTCCATCATTAATCAAGGGGTTACCAACTGCATTATTTATAATTAATGCACCAACAGTATATATTTCACCATTAGAATATTTTTGTCTCCAAGATGTTGAACCTTGTCCACCCATTAGTGTACCTGTTGTAGCTCCAAAGCCAGCTCCAAATGATCCTAATTTAAATGATGTTCCAAGATTCTTATATGCTTTTTCACCGAGTATACTCCAAATGGAGTGTGTTTCTCTCCAATAATTATGATTATGTTTTAAGTCAAAGATTACAGCTGATGGTACAAGAGGTATAATATTTTTTCCAACTAAATAACCTTTTTTTTGTTCTCTCAATAATTTTTGAACGGATGAGCTGGCATCTAAACCAAATGCAGAACCCCCAGATAAAACTATTGCGTCAGCTCTACCAACTGAGTTTTCTAAACTTAACATATCGGTTTCTCTAGTTCCTGGTCCACCACCTCTTACATCTACAGCTGCCATGAAGGGTTGATTTGAACTAACTACAGTTACACCAGTAAACAATTTTTTATCTTCTGCAGTTCCTACAAGAATCCCATCAACATCAGTTATTAAGTTTTTCAAATTTGAGTTAAAATCAGGCATGACGGAAAAATAAATTAATTACAAAAAATGAATTGTTATTTTATCCTCCGGTCATAGACATATGTCTATTAACTGAAATATTTTCTGATTTTCTTGATATTTCGAAGTCGTGTCCCTTTGGTTTTCTTGCAATTGCTGAATAAAGTTCCTTCTCAAGAGCCAAAGAGCCTTTTTCTCTCAAAATAGTTTTTAAATCAGCATTATCATTCTGTCCAAGACACATGTATAAGATGCCCGTACAAGTAAGTCTTACTCTATTACAGCTTTCACAAAAATTGTGAGTTAATGGCGTTATAAAACCCAAGTCCATATTTTTCTCTGGAATTCTAACATATCTTGCTGGTCCCCCAGTTTTTTTAGGAATATCAATTAATTTATATTTATTTTCTATAATTTTTCTGACTTTGGATAAAGGTAAATATTGATAAAAACGGTTTTCACTTCCAATGTCACCCATTGGCATAACTTCAATTATTGTCATATCATGACCTTCGTCGCTACACCATTCAATCATATCTAATAAATGATCTTGATTAAAATTTTGAAGAGCAACTGTGTTAATTTTAATTTTAATTCCACATTTCTTTGCTTTCTTAATTCCACTTAAAACTTTGCTTAGGTCTCCCCATCTTGTAATTTCTCTAAACTTTTTCTCATTTAAATGATCTAATGAAACATTGATTCTTCTAACTCCACAATCATAAAGTTCAGAAGCTGTTTTTTCCAATTGACTTCCGTTAGTAGTAATTGTTATCTCTTCAAGGCCATTACCAATTTTTTTACCTAAACTACTTATCAGTTGAAAAACACCCTTTCTAACCAAAGGTTCTCCACCTGTTAATCTAATTTTTTTTGTGCCTAAGTTAATAAAGCAGTTACAAATATCCTCTATCTCTTCCAGTGTAAGAATATCCTTCTTAGGTAAGAACTGCATATTTTCTGACATACAATATGTACATCTAAAGTCACATCTATCTGTAACCGAAACTCTGAGGTAATTAACTTCTCTTCCAAAAGGATCAATAAGTTTTTTTTCAATATTCATTTTTTTTAATAAATCTTATTAATTACTATTAAATCATAATTTTAAAATTGAAGAAATCTTAAAATGGATTATGTTTTAATATTATTAAGCAGTTTTGAAAAGGAAAAAATTGACAAATCAAAGAAATATTCATAGGAAATTACCAGATTTAGGAATAAAACCGAACTATTTGATAATGTTCATTCATGGTTATGGTGCAGATGGTGCTGACTTATTTGCGCTTCACAATTCTTTTTCAATTGTCAAATCTGATGCTGTTTTTATATCACCTGATGCTCCACATGAATGTGCAATGTCTCCAATGGGTAAAGAGTGGTTTCCAATTGAAAAAATACCAATAGGAGCATTTGACGCCTCTGAACAATTTCTTGAATTTTTACAAAAAGAAGCTGAGAATTATTCAATTGATTTAGATAAAGTTATCTTAATTGGCTTTTCTCAGGGAGCGATGCTTAGTCTACAAAGTATTTTGATAAGCCAAAAAAAAATTGGGGGAGTTATAGCTTATTCAGGTGGTATAAAAAGTGAAAATATTGATAAATGTAAAAACATGATTGTTGATGGAAGTCATATCAATTTTGAAACTCCAATACTTTTAATTCATGGTAAACTTGATGAAATCGTCCCCTTTTCTTCAATGATTACAACAAGTAATTTGTTAAAAAATATAGGTTTTTCAGTCAAGACGTTAGAATGTCCTATGTTAGGTCATGGTATAGATCAAGAAGGTATAGACGCAGGTATGAAATTTGTAAAAAATGTATAATAAATTATAAAAATTAAATATCATGAAATTATAGGAATTGTTATTTATCGAATATTATTAATTGAGGTTATATTTTAATGACTGTTTTTTTACCAACTTTGGCTCTCAATGCGGACTTTCAACCTTTAAGCTATTACCCATTATCTCTCTGGTCTTGGCAAGATTCTATAAAAGCTGTTTTTTTAGATAGAGTTAACATTTTAGCGGAGTATGAAGAAACTATTAACTCTCCTTCGATATCAATAAGATTACCAAGTGTGATTGCATTAAAGGAATATAAAATTTCAAAAAAAGAACCAGCTTTCACTAGATTTAACGTATTTTTAAGAGATAACTTTTCTTGCCAATATTGTGGTAATAAGCAAAAAACTAAAGAACTGACTTTTGACCATATTATTCCAAGATCTCAAGGTGGAAAAACGAATTGGTCTAATGTAGTTTCTGCTTGTAGACCATGTAATTTCAAAAAAGGTAATAAATTACCAAGAAACATAGGTATGTTTCCTATCAATAAAGCCAAAGCTCCTTCAGAGCAAGAATTAAAAAAAAATGGAAGAAAATTTCCACCAAATTTTTTACATAAGTCATGGAGAGATTTTCTTTATTGGGATACAGAACTTTTATCAAGTTAGTTTCAAATTTTCTCCGATAACTTGATAGCTACTTTGCAGCCAGACTGTATTACAAATTTCATTAATTTATATCCTGGAGTTTTTTCACCTTCGTTAGTTGTTGCAATATCTTTATGTTCTAATTCATCATCTCTGAATTTAAGAAGTGTTTTTTTTAATTTTGAATGTTTCTTTTCAGTAAGAGTCTCAGCTTGCTCATGATAATGTTTACCAATTACTTCTTCCACAGCTATTGTACATGCCATTGCAGCTTTTTTTCCCATCAATGCTGTTACAACACCAAGCGAATATCCTGCAAAGTTCCATAATGGCATAAGTGCAGTTGGTCTAGTTTCATGCTTATTAAGTAATTCATGGAATGTATCTAAATGCTCTTGTTCTTGATCCCTCATATGTCGCAACATGGGGCCAACTTCTGTATTTCCTAAAACTTTTATTTGACCTTCATAGATTTTCGATGCTCCAGTTTCTCCTGCATGATCAACCCTTAAAATTTCGTCAATTTTACTTTTCATCTCATTGTTTCCTTTTCTTAAATAGATATAATAAAGAAATATAAATTGTAAATAAAATTAGAGAAACTAAACTATTCCAACCTGCCAAAGAAATATTTAATATTTCAAATTGTGGATTATCACATCTTAAAGTGTCTGTTGACAGAATATTATTCAAAGTATTCTCGTTGAAATTTATTTGAGATGTACAACTAGAGAATCCTGACCAAAATTTCTTTTCTATTCCAAAATGATAAAAAGCAAAAACTGAGCTTGTAAACCATAGAATAATTATTAAAAAATCTAATAGTGTATTAATTTTTTTAAAATTAATACTAACTATACATATTATTGAAGCCAATATTATCAAAAAATGTACCCCTCTTTGTTGAAGACATAAATCACAAGGAATTAAGTTTAAAAAAAACTCAAGAAAATAAGCAATTGATAATAATGCAATAGCAGATGATAAAGATAAAAAAGGAGGTAAATATTTACTATTAAACTTCATAATTAAAAATAAAACATTAAAATGATTATTACCCCAATCAAAGTAGTAATTAGAAATAATCTTTCATTTACAAACTTTATTGCTTGTTCTCCATAGTTTTTGACTAAGGTACTAATTATAAAAAATCTTAGGCCTCTACCTATAAATGCCATTATTGTAAAATTAATTAATTCTATTCCAAAAATTCCACTTGATACACATATAATTTTAAATGGTAAAGGTGTAAAAGCACCTAAAAATACTATTAAGTTACCGTGTTCATTATGAGCTGATAATACTTTTAAAAACATTTCTTCTGTAATCCATGGAATTAAAATGAATAAATTTTGAATATCATTTCCAAAATAATGTCCAATTAACCATCCGATCATGCCTCCAAATACAGAGCCCATTGTACAAATAATTGTTAAGTTAAAAAATTTTTTCTTCTCTGCTAAAACCATGAATGCGAGTAGAGGGTCTACTGGTATTGGGAAAATGATTGACTCAATTACAGCAAAAAAAAATAATATATATTTAGCTATTCTTTTTTTTGAATTAAAAAGTGCTTTTTCGAAAGTAAGTTTTATATAATTCTTTATATTTGAATACATAATTATTTATATCAAAAAAATATATACAATAAATAAAGTAATTGATACTTTTTATAAGATATTGGGGATATGGTGAAATTGGTAAACACGCTGGTCTCAAAAACCAGTGCCGCAAGGCTTCCCGGTTCGATTCCGGGTATCCCTACCAAACTTCAATATTTCTATATATAAAATTTATTTATCATTTTTACATCAAAAATTTGAAATCAGCTTATTTTCATTTTTTTTATGTATTTCTTTTTCTCTAATTGTTTTATTTTTTAATGTGTTCATTTTATTATCAGATGAAGAATTAATTGTCGTCTAATATAGGGAAAGAGGTTTTTAAATACTTGCTATGCACTATCAATTAATTTTATTTTTTTTTATGATTTTCGTTATTAACTCTTGTGCAATTGACAAGGAGGTAGAGTCTATTTCTGAAAAAGTTTCAAATGTCTCTAATAGGGTTATAAACTTAGTTCAAACAGAAGAAGTTGAAAAGCTAAGTGAAAAAGATAAGTTTAAAAACATTACAGAAGGTATAAATCGGAAAAAAAAGAAAATCACTTATAAATTTTTTGAATGGAAATGTGTAACATTTTTTAGATCTTCACATGTCTTGAACGTTGGATATTTTCCGGATTCTAAAAAAAATAATATAAGTGCAGGAGCTCTGACTTTAGAAACAAACAATGAAATCTATACTACTTTACATCAAATAGAGGGGATAAAGGATGTGTTTTCTTGGGGAGGTAAAAAGTTAAACAAATTTAAATTAATTATTAAACCAAATAATACTGCATATTATTATGATTTCAAAAATGCAAAAACAGGAGAAAAGATAAAATCTAAACAAACTCTAAGATGTCACAAAAATTCTTTTGATCTAAACAAAATAGAATTTATAAAATATTGGCGAAATATAAAAAAGGATGTTGAGAAAATTGGTATTACAATTGATTTAAACTAAATTTTATTTATTCAAGTCTTCTCTTCTATGGGGTAAAGATAATTCTATGTTTGGACCTATAGGAACTACCTTCGATGGGTTTATCTTTTCGTGGCTACCATAATAATGTTTTTTAATATGCTTCATATTCACTGTTTCAGAAATACCAGGATATTGATAAAGGTCACGTAAATATGCTGATAAATTTGGATAATCAACAATTCTTGAGATATTACATTTGAAATGACCAACGTAAACAGAGTCAAATCTTACTAAGGTAGTGAACAATCTCCAATCTGCCTCAGTAATTTTATCTCCTAAGAGATAACGCTTCTTAGACAGCTTATTTTCAATCCAATTTAATGTATCAAATAAAGGAATTATTGCCTCTTCATAAGCTTTCTGTGATGTCGCAAATCCAGTCTTATATACACCGTTGTTAACAGTATTATATATTCTTAAGTTTATAGCATCTATTTCTGAACGAAGTTCTTTTGGATAATAATTACCTGGAATGGCTCCTATTTTATCAAACTCAGAGTTAAACATTCTTATTATTTCCGATGACTCATTTGAAACAATTGTGTTGTTTTTTTTATCCCAAAGAACTGGTACAGTAACTCTACCAGAGTAATCTGGTTTTGCTTTTATATAAACTTGATAAAGAAAATTTGAACCATTTACTAAATCAGGCGTTGTGTATTCATCTGATTCAAAAGTCCAACCTTTTTCCCCCATAAGCCAATGGACTATAGAAACAGAAATCATTTCATCTAGTCCTTTTATTTTACGAAAAATAGATGTTCTATGTGCCCATGGACAAGCTAGTGAAATGTATAGATGATATCTTCCTTTTTCAGCTTTAAAACCTTCTTTGCCATCTGAAGTTATCCAGTTTCTAAATTGAGAATCTTGCCTAACAAACCTTCCATCAGTTTTTTTTGTGTTATACCATTGGTCTACCCATTGACCATTTTTTAGAAATCCCATTTATTTTATAATTACATTTATATTAACATTAAATTTTTTTATGTTTTATCAAATTGTAAATATCATTCATTCTCTTGTCGATAATATTTAATTCGGTTAAACTTGAAACTGTATAATTTAAATATTCTTCGCAACTTCCTAAAAATCCATGTGCTTTTGAAATTAATTTAGCTGTTTGATGTATGCTAAGATTTGAAACATAGTTTTCATGTTTTTGGTCTACTGTAAAAGTTAATGAAGTAACAGTTTTACCATTATTCATTTTAGTTTTTAGTAGTCTTGGGATATATGTACCAGTAACCATTTCTCTTTTATACAAAAGATCAATTTCTTTAATTTGATTATTTTTTTTTAATTTATAAACAATACCTTTGCATGAACCACCTTTATCTAGGCCCAACATCAAACCAGGATTTTCATAGCTTCCTCTGCCTAGATTTGTTTTCATACAAAACTTTCTGTGAAATCCATAAATTATTGCTGGAAATTGTTCTTCATACTCAAAGGTTGGATTCCATAAAAGTGATCCGTAGGCAAAAATGTAAATATCTTTACCAATTCCTTTATCAGGAATAATTTTCCTTCGCATAAAAATAAGTTCTTCATCGTCGAGTGTAATTTTATCTTTTAAAAGGAAATTAATTTTTTTTCTAATTTCCCCTTTAGATATATTTTTGGCAGTAAGTTCTAAATCACCAGTATTAATTTTTTTTGTGGTCTTCATATATTATTTCTTAGTATGAATTACTCTTTGTGGAAAAGGTATTTCTATTTTAGCTTTATCGAGTGCTGGCTTTAGACTTTTCATCAAGTCCGTATAAAGAGCATACCAATTTTTAGTATGTGAATATAATCTTAATCTGACTATTATTGAGCTATCATCATATTTAACTACCAGAAATTGTGGTTTGGTTGGTTTATCTATTACTCTATCGTCTTTAGCTAGATTTAGCAGAGTTTTCGAAACAATTTTCATATCCGACTCATAATCAACTCCAATATCAATATCTATTCTTCTAGTATGATGATGAGAATGGTTAATAATAACACCATTCCAGATTGTAGAGTTTGGAATAGAAATAAATACATTATCAAATGTATTTATTATAGTTGTAAATAATCCCACTTCTTTGATTATTCCTGAAATATCTCCTGTTTCTACCCAGTCTCCAGTATTAAATGGTCTTAATAATAATAACATCACGCCAGCAGCAACATTTGACAAAGTTCCTTGAAGAGCTAAACCAATTGCTAAACCTGCAGCTCCAAGTACAGCAATAATAGATGTTGTTTGAACGCCAAATTGTCCTAACACTGCAATTAGGGTTAAAATTATTATTCCATATCTAACTATGTTCCCAACAATTGGAACAATTAAGGGATCAATTTTCTTGAATTTTTCTAAGTTTTTTCGTGCTACTCTTCCTAGTTTTCCTGCTACATAGAAACCCACAATTAGAATTAAAGTAGCTCCAATTATTTGACCAGCATAGGATATAAAAACTTCAATAAAATTTGCAACAATATTACTTAAAATTTCTACGTCTAGATCAAATGATTTTTCAATCAAAGTTATCCTCCAAAAATAATTTTAAATTTTGATTTCCAATGATATGAATATAATTGTATCAAAATGTTTATAAATTATATATACGTTTTAATCAGTTTATAATATAAAAAATGCTTTATGAAAAAGATTTTAGTTAAATACAGAAAAAATTTTGAAGTTGAAAATCTTGCGAATAGTAATTCTATAGCTGCGATAGGGAATTTTGATGGGCTTCACAAAGGTCATCAAAAATTATTAAACTCTGCAAAAGACGAAGCTAAAAAAGGAAATATACCATTTTCAGTAATTACTTTTGATCCTCATCCGAGAGAGTTTTTTTCAAAAAAAAAAGTTAATTTTAAAATATTAGATAATCTTGAAAAAGAAAGGCAAATCGCAAATTTTGGTGTCGATTACTATTATATACTCTCTTTTAATGAAGCATTAAGAAATTTAGAACCTGAAAATTTTATTGAAATAATATTAAAAAACTTTTTAAAAATTCATCAGCTTTGGGCTGGAGAAAATTTTAGGTTTGGCAAAAACAGAACTGGTTCATTAATAGACTCAAATGAAGTTTTCAAAAAATTTAATATTGAGCCAAAAATATGTAATTTGAAAAGAAATCAAAATGAGGAAATTTATAGTTCTCAAATTATAAGAGAAACAATTAAAAATAGTGATTTTGTTAAGTCTACTTCTTTGTTAGGAAGGCCTTGGTATATTACTGGGCAGGTTCAGTACGGTAATAAAAATGGAAGAAAAATTGGTTTTCCTACTGCAAACATTCATATTAATGACATTATAGAGCCAATTTATGGTGTTTATGTTACTAAAACTTTAATTATGTCAGATAATGGTATGCAAGTTGAATCTAATTTTATACCTTCTATTTCTAATTTTGGCAAAAGACCTACAATTGGAGGTGGTAAAACCATTTTGGAAACACATTTGTTAAATAATGATAGTAACAATTTATACGGCAAGCGTTTATACATTGAATTTGCAGAATTTTTAAGAGCTGAAAAAAAATTTAATTCATTAAATGATTTAAAAGAACAAATAAAAGATGATGTCATGTCTGCAAAAAAATATCACTACATTAAATAATTAATGAAAAGTCTACAAAAAATGTTATTAAGAATTATTATTTTAATTTTCGAGTTTTCTAAATGACAAATTATAAAGATACTGTTTTTCTTCCACAAACTGAGTTTTCTATGAGAGCTGGTTTGCCACAAAAAGAACCAGAAATTCTTAAAAGTTGGCAAAAAATTGATCTTTATAAGTTACTCAGAAATAAAAGAAAAAATTGTACTCCTTTTATACTTCATGATGGTCCCCCATATGCGAATGGTAACTTACATATTGGGCATGCTTTAAATAAAATTTTAAAAGATATAATTAATAGATCTCAATCTATGCTTGGCAAAGATGCAAATTATGTCCCAGGATGGGATTGCCATGGATTACCTATAGAATGGAAAATTGAAGAAAATTACAGAAAGAAGAAAAAAAATAAAGATGAAGTTCCTTTAATTGAATTTAGAGCTGAATGTAGAGAATTTGCATCTAAATGGATGAAAATTCAATCTGAAGAATTTGAAAGATTAGGAGTTTGTGGGGATTGGGAAAACCCTTACTCAACGATGAAGTTTGAGTCAGAGTCTACTATAATGTCTGAGTTAGGTAAATTTTTATTGAATGGTGGCTTGTACAGAGGCGTTAAACCGGTCATGTGGTCAACAGTAGAAAAAACTGCTCTTGCAGAAGCTGAAATTGAATACCATGACCATACTAGCACAACTATTTACGCAAAGTTTCCAATTAAACAAGCTAATAATGACAGTTTAATAAATTGCAATGTTGTGATTTGGACTACTACTCCTTGGACTATGCCAGGAAATAGGGCAGTAGCATTTGGAAAACATATTGAATATTCTTTAATTCAAGTAAAATCAGTATTAGAAGATTCATTAGCTATTGTTAATGACAAAATTATAATAGCAAGTGAATTAATAGAACCTTTTTTAAGCCAAACAAAAGTTATAGATTTTGAACTTGTATCAAAAATTTCATTAAAAGACTTTGAAGGGTTAGTTTTAAGACATCCTTTGTATGAGTTGGGTTATGATTTTGATGTCCCTTTGCTTGAAGCTGAATTTGTCACTACCGAACAAGGGACAGGTTTTGTTCATATTGCTCCAGGACATGGTTCTGATGATTTTGACCTAGGAGTTAAAAATTCTTTGCCAGTAATTGAAACTGTTGAGGATGATGGTTACTTAAAAAATAATCTCCCATTATTCGGTGGACTTCATGTTCTTAGAGATAATGAGAAAATTGCAGATTTGATGGTAGGACAAAAAGCACTGATTGGTAGAGGTAGTTTAGTCCACTCTTACCCACATAGCTGGCGCTCGAAGGCTCCATTAATTTTTAGAACGACCCCTCAATGGTTTATATCAATGGAAAAAAATGATCTTAGGAAATTGGCTTTAAAAGGTATAAATGACACGAAATTTTTTCCTGACCAGGGTGCAAACAGATTATACAGCATGATAAAGGATAGGCCAGATTGGTGCGTTTCAAGACAAAGAGCCTGGGGCGTACCTATAGCTATATTTTATCATAAAGAAACTTTAGAACCATTGAGAGATGAAAAAGTATTAAATAGAGTAGTAGAGGCCTTTAGGAAAGAGGGGGCTGATGCTTGGTTTTCGAAACCAGAAAAATATTTTTTAGGTGATGATTATAATCCAGAAGATTACATAAAAGTAAATGATATTGCAGATGTTTGGTTTGACTCAGGATCTACTCATTCATATGTATTAGAAGATAGAGAAGATTTATCCTGGCCTGCGTCAATGTATCTAGAAGGAACTGATCAGCACAGAGGTTGGTTTCATTCATCGTTATTAGAGTCCTGTGGAACAAGAGGCAAAGCGCCTTTTAACGCTGTTCTGACTCATGGTTTTGTCTTAGATGAACAGGGTAGAAAAATGTCTAAGTCATTAGGAAACATAACATCTCCTCAAGAAGTTCTTAAGGATTTTGGAGCTGATATTTTAAGATTATGGGTAGTTGGTTCTGACTATTATGATGATTTAAGAATAGGAAAAGAAATTCTTGTTCGTCATGCAGATCATTATAGAAGATTAAGAAACACCTTAAGATATTTGTTAGGAGCATTAAAGGGTTTTAATGAAAAAGAAATAGTCGAATTTTCTGAAATGCCAGAGATCGAAAAATGGGTTTTAAATAGAGTTGCTCAATTGTATGAAAAGATAAAAGACGATAGTGAAAATTTTCGTTTAAATGACATATACAAAGATATACATAATTTTTGTAACACTGATCTATCTGCATTTTATTTTGATATAAGAAAAGATACACTTTATTGTGCATCCATAGATAGTTTAGAAAGAAGGTCATATAGAACCGTTTTAGATATCTTATTCAATTCTTTAACTACATGGTTAGCGCCCATTTTATGCTTTACATCTGAAGAAGCATGGCAAACTCGTTACAATGATCCTAAAAACTCAGTTCATATCCAAGATTACTTTTACATAAATAAAGATTTGATAGATCTAAATCTTTCTCAAAAATGGGACAAAATTCGTGATTTTAGACTTCAAGTAACTAATGCGTTGGAAGAAAAGAGGAAAACTAATGAAATTGGATCAAGTCTCGATGCAAAAATTATATTAAATGTAAATGAAGAGACTGGCAGTATATTAGAAAATTTAGATTTATCAGAAATTTTCATATGTTCTGAAGTTGTTTTAAACATTAAATCTAATAAAAATAAAGATGATATAGAGATTTTCATAGAAAAAGCAGAAGGTATGAAATGCGAGAGATGTTGGAAGATTTCAACGTCTGTTGATACTAAAAGTAAATTATGTCCTAGATGTAAGGTCGTTTTTGATTCAAAAAATTAAATGAAAAATCATTTAACATTATTTAAATCACTATCTCTTTTGATAACAATTGTTTTTTTAGATCAATTGACAAAATTTTTTGCTTTTAAATATTTGTTTTTAAAAAGCCAATATGTTGAAATAAACAGATTCTTATCATTTACACCTGTTTGGAATGATGGAATTTCTTTTGGAATGTTACAAAACCTTGGTACACCTGGTAGATATTTTTTTACGATTATTGCTTTTTTGATTAGTTTTTGTTTAATTTGGTTTTCTAGAAAGTTGCCAAAAATGAGTGCAATGGGTTATATATTAATTGCAGGTGGAGCTATTGGAAATGCGTTAGATAGAATTATTCATGGGAAAGTTATTGATTTCATTGATGTTCATTACTTAAATTGGCATTGGCCTACATTCAATATTGCTGATAGTTTCATTTTTGTAGGTGTGGTACTATATCTTTATAATGAGATATTTTTAATTAAAGGAAAAAAAAATGAGCTTTAAAACTTTATTTAACTTTAGAAACTTTTTTTCAATCTCTATTTTAATTTTACTGTTAATTACAAACTCAGCATGTACCGATTTTAGACAAGCTTTAGGTAAAGAAAAATATATTCCTGATGAATACTCTGTAATGAAAACTCCTTCTTTAATTATCCCCCCTGGATTTGGAATAGATGCTGATTCTTTTAAAAAGAAAGAAAGTTCTAGAAAAGATGAGACTTTAATTATTGAAAATAAAAATGCTGAAAACAAAGATTTAGAGGAACTCTTTGATAACTCTGATGTACCAAAAAATATAAGATCTTTAGTAGACGAAGAAACATTAGGAGTCAGTTTAGGTGAAAGAACAGGTATAGATATATTACTAGGACAAACACCTAAAACCGGCGTAGTTATTGATGATAAAAAAGAGTCTCAAAGGTTAAGAAAGAATAAAAAACAAATTAATTCTTATCTAACTGGACCCACACCCTCAATAAATACAATAGATAACAAAAAAATTAATGTTGAATAAAAAAGAATGGGGATAAGAAAACTTCCAGAAAATTTAATAAATCAAATAGCGGCAGGTGAGGTAATAGAGAAACCCTCTTTCGTAATAAAAGAATTGATTGAAAATTCAATTGATGCCAATTCATCAGAAATTGAAATAAATATAAATAATGCTGGAAAATCTGAGATTTTAATCTCTGACGACGGTGATGGTATTTCTAAAAATGATCTTAAAAAAAGTGTTGAAAGACATGCAACATCAAAGTTGAGTGATGATGATTTATTTAATTTAAACTTTCTTGGATTTAGAGGTGAAGCATTACCATCAATTGCCTCTGTAAGTGAACTTATCATCGAGAGTAATAAAAAAAATCAAAATGAGTCATGGGGAATAAAATGCATACAATCTCATATCAAAGATTTTTTCCCTTCATCAAGAAATAAGGGGACTAAAGTTCGTGTTCTAAATTTATTTTCTTCTGTTCCTGCAAGACTTAAGTTTCTTAAATCAAATATTGGAGAAAATTCACATTCTCTTCAAATTATCAGAAGATTATCAATAATTAACTTTCACATCGGATTTAAAGTAAGAATTGATAACAAAGAGGTATTATATCTGGTAAAGGAAAATAAGAGTAAGGAAGGTTTTAAAAATAGATTAAAAAATTTATTTGGACACGATTTTTTGCAAAATACTATAGAAGTATCGAGTAAAAAGCTTTTTTACAATGATCAAATTACCCTGACTGGAGTAATAGGTTTTCCTACTTTAAATTTTGCTAATCAAACGAAGCAATTTATTTTTGTAAATGGAAGAGCTGTTCAAGATAGAGGTATTTCAAGTGTAATTAGGCTTTCTTACAAAGATACGCTTCCTAGAGGAAGATTCCCAGTTTATTGTCTTTTTATAAATGTACCAAATCACTTCGTAGATGTTAATGTTCATCCTACAAAAATGGAAGTAAGATTTAAAGACTATAAATTTGTAAAAAGTTTCATTATTTCTTCAATCTCTTCAACTCTAAATGATGAGACCAAAAAAAGTGTAAGTCGGTTTTCAAATTTTTATGAAGAAGAATTTCCATCATTTAATCAACATTTAAATATAAAAAATACTTTAGATCATCAAAATATTTTCGCAGAATTAAATTTAGAGCCAATGGTGAAAAAAATTACTGGTTTAGAAAATAATGTAAATAATATCTCAGGAAAAGAAAATGATTTTCCATTAGGATACGCCTTATATCAGTTTAAGAAAAATTATATAATATCTATTTCTTCAAATGGAATAATTTTAATAGACCAACATGCAGCTCATGAAAGAATTGTTTTTGAAAAATATAAATCATCTATACAAAATGAAACAATCCAAAAAGAATTTTTACTACTACCAGTCGTGGTAGATTTGCAGTTAGAACAATTTAACGTAATTTTAAAAAATACTAAACTTTTGAGGCGATTAGGCTTTTCGATCGAAGAATTTGGTGAAACTTCTATTTTAGTTAGAGAGATACCATCATTATTAAAAAAGTATGATATTAAAAATGTTGTAATTGACTTGATAGATGACATTTTAATATCAGGTCTTCCAATTGACTATCATGAAAAAATGAATTTAATTATGGGTAATGTTTGTTGTCATAGATCAGTTAGATCTGGTAGATCATTGACTATTGAAGAGATGAATGGATTGTTGAGAGAAATGGAAAAAACACCTAATTATGGACAGTGTAATCATGGTAGGCCTACTTATATTTCATTTTCCTTAAATCAATTAGAAAAATTGTTTCAAAGACAATGATAAATTGGCTTTAAAATATGCAAGAAAGAAAGACCATAGTTTTTTGTTGTTAATATTTTAAAATCTTTATGAAAAAAATTAAAATTTTTATCACTTTCTAAAAATATAAGAGTATCTGAATTTAAATTTTTATTTTTCTTCAAAATGTCTAAGATTTTATTGAAATAATTAGTTTTGTACGGTGGATCAATATAAATAAAATCAAATATAGGTAATGACAAATTATTTAAATTTAAAATATTTGTTTTTAACAAAAATAGTTGTTTTTCTAAGAGATTACCTAAGTTTAATTTAATAATATTTTTTTTTGAAAGTTCGATAGATTCTGAATTTTTATCCAGTAAATAAACGGTGTCTGCACCTCTTGAAAAAGCTTCTAACCCTATTGAACCTGTGCCGGTAAATAAATCCAAAAAAAATTTACCCTCAATACAATTAGAATACTTTTCTGACTCAATAATCGAAAAAATAGATTCTTTTAATCTATCTGAAGTTGGTCTAATTTGAAAATTCTTTGGTGAATTAAGTTTGAACCCTCTAAATTTCCCACTAACAATTCTCATAACATTGAATTCCAAAATATTATATTAAATTTTTAACTTTATTTTGTTTTACTTCCGCAACTTCTCCAGGTTTTATATTTTTCAAGTTAAAAGGACCAAAGGAGATCCTAATTAACCTATTAACTTTATAACCTAAATGCAAAAAAACTTTTCTAATTTCTCTATTTTTTCCTTCTTTTAATGAAACATCTAACCAAGTATAATTTTCATTTTGATTAATGATTCTTGATATTATTGAACCATAATTTATTTTATTAATTTTAATTCCATTTTTAAGAGATTCTAGTTTAAGTTTATCTACTACACCTCTAACTTTTACTTTATATTTTCTTAAATAACCCGAAGAAGGTAACTCTAACTTTCTTGCTAAATCACCATTATTAGTTAAAATTAATAAACCCTCAGAGTTAAAATCTAATCTACCTACAGAAATAAATTTGATATTTATTTTATTTTTTAGATCTTCAAAAATAGTTGGCCGTTTAAAAGGATCCTTATTGGTTACCAGGTAACCTTTTTTTTTATGATAGAGCCATATTCTTATTATGTCAGATAGATTAATAATTTTATTATCAACTTTAACAATATCCTTCAAAGAAATTTTCAAAGAAAGAGATGTAATGACTTCATTATTTACTTTTACTCTGCCTGACATAATGATTTTTTCAGCATCTCTTCTTGAGCAAAATCCTGAGTTAGATATTCTTTTTGAAATTCTAATTAATTCTGTCAATATGAAACTTTCCTTAATAATTTTTCCTAAATTTTAAAAATATTGTAAGATAATTATATGGTAAAAGAATTTATGAATCTTGCAATAAGAGAAGCCCTCATTGCATATAAAAAAAATGAAGTACCTGTTGGTGCAGTAATTGTTGATGAAAATAATAATGTAATTTCAAAAGCACATAATTTAGTAGAAACTTATAATAATCCGACATTTCATGCTGAGGTTTTAGCCATTGATAGAGCTTTAAAGACAACTGGAAGAAGATACCTAAACAATTGCAGTATTTGGGTAACTCTGGAACCATGTGTAATGTGTTCAGGCTATATTTTGCAAAGTAGGTTAAATTATCTTTATTTTGGCTTAGAAGATAAAAAAAGGGGTTCAGTGGAAAATGGTGTAAAAGTTTTTCACAGTGAGTATATAAAAACTGACTTAGAAATTTTCTTTGGTTTTCAAGAAAAAAGAATAAAACGTATAATGCAAAATTTTTTTTTTAGTATTAGGAAGTAGTTTTTTTATTCTATAATTTTACCTATATCTTTTCGAAAAAAGCCATGTGGCCAATTCATTGAATCAAGAACTCTATATACTTCCTTTCGACAATCTTTCACGTTTTCACCAAGTGCAGTTACTGAAAAAATTCTTCCTCCATCAGAAATAATTTTATTATTTAATAATTTTGTTCCAGAGTGAAAAATTGTAATTTTCTCATCTTTTTTATACTTATTTAAATCTGGCAAAACAAAACCTTTTTTAAAATGGCCAGGATATCCCTTGCTAGCCATAACAACTGTTATAGCAGTTTCTCTAGAATGAAGTTTAATATTTTTATCGATTTTTTTATTATTCATTAAAGATAAAATTAGATTTAAAAAATCAAATTTAAATCTTGGTAAAATTACTTGAGCTTCTGGATCACCTAGCCTGCAATTAAATTCTATTAGCTTTGGTCCAGATTTTGTTATCATTATTCCAGCATATAAAACCCCTTCATATGGAATATTTTCTTTGTTCATACCATCTATTGTAGGTTTAATGACCTTGTTAACTATTTCATCTAACATTTGATTATTTAATGCAGGTGCTGGTGAAATTGCACCCATACCCCCAGTATTAGGTCCCTTATCGTTCTCAAAAGCTCTTTTATGATCTTGAGCTGTGCCAATTAAAATAAAATCTTTTCCATTAGACAAAGCAAATACACTTGCCTCTACGCCTTCTAATCTTTCTTCAACAATAATTTTTTCTCCAGCTTCAGAAAAAATTTTGTCGATTAAAATTGAATTCGATGTTTTGATGGCATCTTCTGGATTATCACATACAATTACTCCTTTTCCAGAGGCCAAACCGTCGGCCTTAATAACACAAAATCCTTCGAAAAAATTAATTGCCTTTTTTGCAGTTTGAGTATTTTTACATTCAAAGTAAATTGGCTGAGGAATTTTATATTTCTTACAGAAATTTCTAGAAAATATTTTTGACCCCTCAAGTCTTGCAGCTTCCAAAGTTGGCCCAAATGTTTTGATCCTAGCAGTGTCAAGTTTATTTTTTAATCCCTTAACTAATGGTAATTCAGGCCCAATAAAAACCAGGTCTGCTTTTATTTCAATTGCCAACTTGACCAAGCCATCTAAATCGTCAACAGAAACTTTTCTACATTCAGCAATTTCTTCAATACCAGGGTTACCTGGTGATACAACAATTTTTTTTACCAGAGGGGATCTTAAAAAGGTAGAGGCAATAGCATGTTCTCTGCCACCTGAACCTACGATGAGTATATTCATATTTATTTCTTTCTTTAATTCTTTTATTAATCAAAATATGTCATAATAAATTTTATTACAATTCAAACCAATATAAATTTTATGGATATAATTAAAAATGCTCCATTATACACAGTAAGTGAGTTTTCAAATTCAATTAAAAAAATTGTTGAAGAAAATTTCCAATATATACGAATTAAAGGTGAGATATCTCGCCCGTCTTTTCCTCAATCTGGTCATATTTATTTCAATTTAAAAGATCAAAATGGATTTATTTCTGCTGTTATTTGGAAATACAATTCTTTTCGTTCTCCATTAAAACCCGAAGAAGGTTTGGAAGTAATTTGCTCTGGAAAAATTACAACTTTCTCTGGGCAATCAAAATACCAAATAATCGTAGATAAGATTGAATTAGAAGGTGAAGGAGCTCTATTAAAACTATTAGAAGAAAGAAAAAAAAAATTATCATCAAGAGGGTTTTTTGATGAAAAGTTTAAAAAAGATATTCCATTTCTTCCTAATAATATTGCAGTAATAACAAGTCCATCAGGAGCTGTAATTGAAGATATTTTGTACATTTTAAAAGAAAGATTTCCGATCAATGTTTACATTTGGCCTGTTTCAGTGCAAGGGGAGAATGCATCAAATGAAATCTCAAAAGCTATTCAAGGTTTTAATGACGAAAGGTTTAAGAATAATAATAATTATAATAAGCCTGATGTAATAATAATTGCAAGGGGTGGAGGAAGTTTGGAAGACCTTTGGTGTTTTAATGACGAAGAAATTGTTAGATCTATCTTTGAGAGTGAAATACCAATAATTTCAGCTATTGGTCATGAAACTGATACAACTTTAACTGATTTGGTCTCGGATTATAGGGCTCCCACACCTACAGCGGCTGCAGAAAAATCTGTCCCAGTTTATAAAGATTTAAAATTTAAAATAGAAAATTTATCTTCTCGTTTAAATTATGCAATAAATAATAAACTTAATTCAAATAACAAAACTTTAAAAACATTTAAACCTATTTTATCACATTTAGAACAATTGATGGTTATAAAAAGTCAAATGCTCGATATAATTTCCAAAGACTTTAATTTTAATTTTAGAAATTTCATTTATGAAAAAAATAATGATTTAAATCACTGATCCAATTTTATACTAAACAATTGTCTGAGCAATTAAATGCAAAAATTAGACTTCTTAATGCTAATAGTTATGAAAAAATATTGGAGAGAGGTTTTACTATAAATTATGATTTAGATAATAAAATAATTACTTCAAAAAATCAGGTAAAGTCTAAGGAGAAGTTTAAAATTATTTTTAAAGATGGAAAAAAATATGCTATATTTGAGTAAATTTTTTTTATTTACCCCATCTTCTATGAGCCCACAACCACTGCTCAGGATTTTCGACAATCCACTCTTCAATTCTTTTAGAGATTGCTCTGGTTATATTGTAGATATTTTCTTCATTTACTTTAGAAAGTTTAATCTTTAACTGATCCTCAATAGTCATTCTAAATCTAATTCCTTCCAATCTTTGTATTCTAACCATATAAATAGGTACATTGAACTTTATCGACATTAGAGCAGCCGCTTGAGGTGTAGGGGTCTCAACACCAAAAAAAGGTACATTTATACCTTCTCTTAAAAGTTGGTCATTTGTTAATCCTATTATTTCATTATTTTTTAACTTTTTTGACATTCCTAAAGCAGCCAGTCTTCCTTTTTTATAAAAATCTGCGTTAGCTTCTTTGTTTCTGTAAATTTGTATTTTGTTTAGTATCCAATTATTTATTGGTCTAAAAACATAACCTGCTTTTCTTCCAGCAAGATCAGCAACTCGCAGAAGAAATTCCCAGTTTCCAATATGAGCTCCAACTAAAATGGCTGGACCATTTTTAATTTTCTCTAATCCATAAGTCTCAAGTCTTTTTAATTTTATTAATTTTGTTATGTGGGGCATTTCACCTATTATCTGTCCAAAAACAAACCAATGTTTTTTTGCTAAAGTATTAATTTCAATATCATTAAGTTGAGGAAAGGCGATTTTTAGATGTTTGATCACTCTTGAATTATACTTGGTCATCGGTGCAAAAAATTGAAAAATTATTCCACTTAGATAAGAAGCTAATTTATAAGGTAACAGCTTTAAAAAAAGAAAAATAGGAATGACAATCAATGCTATTATTGGGTCATGAACGTAACGATCATATTTTTTTTTCAATAAAAATAAATAATTTTTAAGCATTAATTTGATTATTAATAAACAATTTAAACTTTTCTATTTCGCTTGATGACATTTTAATTTCAATAGGTAATATGTCTATATATTTATGAAATTTAACATCTATTTTTACTAAATCTTTTTCTGTAGTAATCAATTTTAAATTTGATTTTAATGCACTATTTAATAAATCGATTATATCATTTTCCTCATAATTATAATGATCAGGAAAACTTTGAAAACTCTTAATATTGAAATTCATTAATTTTAGTGTATCAAGAAACTTTTCGGGATTTGCAATTGCACAAAATGCTAAATACTTTCGATTGGGATATTTATTTTTTTTTGCATATATAAATGTATCAAAACTTATTTTGTTAAATTTTGGTTTATTTCCATTCTTGTTACCTGTAAACACAATTGCGTCAATTCTGTTTAGACAAGAATTTAAAGTTTCTCTTAATGGTCCTGCAGGTAAGCAGAATTTATTTCCTAATAAAAATTTTCTATCAACTGCAAGTAAATTTAGATTTTTATATATTTGATGATTCTGTAACCCATCATCCATCAAAACCAAGTCATATTTTTTTTTTAATTTTTCTATATATTTTATACCAATCAAGCGATTTTTTGAGATTAAAGTAGGACCAGTTTTAGCCAAAAGTAATGCTTCGTCACCAAAGATATTTTTTTTTTCGTTCATTGTTACAATTACAGGTCCAGAGGTTTTAGCTTTATATCCTCCTGTTAAAAAAATAGGATTATATCCTAATTCTTTTAACCATTTAAAAATACTAATTGATAGAGGGGTTTTACCAGAACCACCTACAGTTATGTTTCCTACACAAATAACAGTAAGATTTGACTTATAAGGATTAGAAAGTTCTTTTTTTATTTTAAAAATTAAAATCCATACTAATGATAGAGGATATAAGATAATTGAAAAAAAAATAGAAATTTTATTTCTATTATACCAAAATTTTGGAGCTACTATCATTTAGCTTTATTCTTATTCATAATAGCAACAAGATATTCACTAGCTTCGTCAGCTCTCAATTGAGCATAACCAGATGCCTCCATTGCGTTTTTACCCATATCTTCTAATCTAAGAGGTTCATTTATTATCTCATTAACTTTATTAACAAAATCCTTTTTATAAAACTTATTTTTTTCAATTTTGATCGCGCCACCTGACCATACTAGATCGTTTATTTGAGCATTACATTTTTCTGTAAAAGGACCCATAATTACACATTTACCAAAATTTGCCGCTTCTGCAGGGTTATGTCCACCAGCTGGAACAAGGGATCCAGCAACAAAAACTAAATTTGAAACTTCTATTAATGAGCCCATTTCACCCATTGTATCAGCTAAATAGAAATAATCATTATTTTCAGGATATTCATTTTTACTTCTACACTTAATATCATAACCTGCACTTTTAACTAAATTTTGAATTGATTGACTTCTTTTAACATGTCTTGGAACAATAATTATAATAGTATTATTATATCCTTTTTTTCTGAAAGAGTTAGCAAGTTGAATTAATACTTCTTCTTCACCTTGATGCGTAGAGGCTGCTAAAATAATTTTTTTATTAGATAAATTTTTTTTCAATTTTTTAACATATTTTACATTTATTGAAGGTTTTTCAGCGATAGATTTTAGACTAGTTAAACTTCTTATATTTTTTGCTCCCAAGTTTTCAAATAATTTTGCATGTTGGGGGTCAACTGCTAGGACTAGATCAACATTTTTAAAAATTTTTTTTGCCAGCATTTTTCCTATACCACTCCAAAACCTTGCAGATTTTTTTGACATTTGTGATGATGCTAGGATTGTTGGAATTTTATTGACTGAAGCAAGATAAATCAAATTTGGCCAAAAATCAGACTCTAAAAAAATTGCCATGTCAGGTTTCCACTTTATCAAAAACTTTTTAACAAATTCATGATAATCATACGGATGATACTGATGAATACCAGGAAACCCTTGTTTTATTTTATTGTTCACGTATTTCGCTGATGTGACAGTATTTGTTGTAATGAGAAACTTTGTATCTATTTTTAAAGAAGAGTCATTTTTTAACATTGAATTTGCTAATGCTATTGCCGCCACAGATTCACCTACACTTGATCCATGAAGCCAAATAATTTTTTTTGAATTTCTTTTTTTAGTAGAAATTCCATATCTTTCTAAAATTCTATTTTTTTCTTCTTTTCCTCTATTTACTCTATAATTAAGATAATTAGGTACAAAGCTTTTCAAAAGTTTCCAAATTAAATTGTATAATAAAAGTGTCATTTTATTCTTTTTTATGTTTTTTCTCTGACAATAAAGTTAAATTTTTTAATACATTTTCAACTTTTTGTTTTTTCACTTTAAGTTGCTGCTCACTTAGTTTTCGTTCAATAAATATAGCTTTACCAAATAAATATGACCCTTTTGAAAAAGGGTAAGGGATTATAAATTGGTCCCATGAATTTAATTTCTTATATTTCTCAGTGTACCATACTAATGGAATTATTGGAGCACCAGTTACTTGAGCAAGTTTTATAATTCCTTCTTTAACTTTTTCTCTGGGACCTCTTGGTCCATCAGGAGTAATAGAAACACTCTCACCCTTTCTAATTGATTTAACCATTTTTAAAAATGCATTTGTTCCACCCTTCATACTCGAACCAAAAATAATATTAAGTTTTAGTAATTTTAAAAGTATTACTGTTACTAATGC
>QCNN01000015.1 GCA_003213175.1 SAR116 cluster bacterium AG-426-B08
TTGATATCTTTTGTTACTTTTCTATGTATAACTACATCACTATACTTATTATTTTTTGTAAAAAAAAATTATTCTGAATATGATTTAGTTTGGGTTTTAATTTTAATTGCAATCTGTATCTCTCCGTTATTAATTTTTAACTGGGTATATTTTAAAAAAATAACTTTATGGATTGAAATACCTAATGACAAAAATTTGAAATAATATTTTTAATTAAATTTTATATTAAATTTTATAAATTAATAATATAATTTTAATCATAAATGTATAACACGATATAGAAATGTGAGTTAAAAAATGAAACCTTTTTTTGAAATAAGAATTTATAATGTAAACCCTGGCAAAATGTCAGAGTGGATTGAGTTTATGGAAAATACAATCATTCCATTTCAGGTTGAAAAAGGGATGGTAATTCACGGAAGCTTCATAGAATCTTCAAAAGATATGTTCCTTCTTGAGAGAAATGAAAGAATAATGAAATCTGACAATAATTCAAATTCTTATATTTGGATTAGAAGGTTTGAAAATATTGAACATAAAAATAAACTTTATAAAGATGTGTATGAAAGTAATAAATGGATTAATGAAATAGCTCCTAAGGTTGCTAATTTAATAGATAGAAACTCTATAATTGTTCATAACGTAGTGTCTACAGATATATCAATTATGAAATGATTTATTAATTTTTGATAAATCAATTTCCTAAATTCTTTAATTTAACTGTTAAATGTATTGAATTTTCAGGAGAAATATCTCTATTTGAAGTTCCTCCATTATTTTTATATTTTAGATTAATAGATAAGCAGTCTTGAAATAAATAATCAGTAATATAATCAATATTTATCTCCTCTGAAGTTTTTTCTGAATTATCATTTGCTAAATCGAATGAGTTGGAATATCCAATTTTCCAATTTTGAAAACTTTTGTTAAATCCAAAACTAAACTGTTCTCGGTCTTTATTATCTGCAACAAGTTTATCTTTAATTGAACGATAACTAGTAATGAAGTTCGTGCTAAGTAATGTGGTATTTAAAGAAAGGTTTAATTGATTAGGTTCTAAATTATGATGGTCCAATAATGAGTTATGGTTAATATTGAAGTTTTCTGATATGTGCCAATTGAAATCAGTAACAAAATCTGACTGTCTATCATAGTAATCAATCAATCCATTTTCAGTTCCCCCAATACGCTGACTTTGACCAATGAAAAAGTCAAAATCACCAATAGAATTAGATGATAAAAAAGTTTCAACCCCATAATTTAATTTTTGATTAGTCTGGATATTATCTCTACCTTGATATTGATTTAAAAAAAATATATTTGAACTATCTATTCTATAATTAGAGGAGTCACGATTAGGAATTGAGTCAACTCTATCAGTAGAATAGTTAGTTGAAACTTGTATTTTAGGTTCAAAATACATATCAATATTTTTTGTTTTTGTTGTATATTCTTTACTACTTGAGATTGCCATGCCAAAAGACAATCTGTCTAGATATCGATTATCATTCGTATCAGAAGTAGGTCTTGAGTTAATGGCATATAAATCTACCCCCATACCAGCATCAAATTGTATTTTATTATTTGAAAAATTAATTTTTTTTTCAATTTCTCCTGAACCTGACCACCTTTGAATATCATAATATTCATCATTATTTATTTCATGAGCTTTTAATTTGATATTATAATCAATATTCTTAACTGAACCAAATTTATGATGATAAATAAAAGGTGTCATAATAGGTTCTTCATGGTAACTTATATTGTTTTCCAAGCTTTCTATGTTATAAAACTCAATTTCTGATATTTTGTTATTTGATACTTTTTCGGCTCTTATAAAAGACTTATACTCAGTTTCAGAGTCAAAACGATATCTTCTCATAAAGGTATCTTGATCTGAATATTTGCCAACACTTTTGATATTCCAATCATCTTTTATTTCTGTTTCAAAGTCATATTTAAAAGCTAATACATCATCGTTATCTTTTTTGTTTGTATTAAGAATCCCTGAATAAAAATTAGTTTCTAATGAAGATTTATAATACTTTTTTCTAAAATTTACTTGGCTTGCAATTCCATTTGAACCCTTGCCATGTGTTGTAATTGTCATATCCCAAGTAGGATCTTTAGTTGTATAATAATAAGGTATTGATGCTTCCAAGTGATTCTCGTTTGAGTAAGATATTGTTGGTGTTAGGAACCCACTTTTTTTTCTTACAGTCCAATCTGGATGATTGATAGAGGGTATATAAAAAATAGGTACTGACAATAATTTTAATTTAACGTTTTTATGAAAAATCATTTTAGCTTCAGGATCATGTTTTGTCGTTTCAGTACTTAATTCCCAAATTGGTGTTTCTCCATTTTTGATGTCACAATTACATGATGTATAGGAACCATTTTCAAAAATACTAATTCCCTTCTCTTTTTTTATAAATCTCTTAGCTTTAATCTTTGATTTATCTGAGAAGGTTCCATAAAATAGAGAAGCTGTTATATTTTTAAAATCATTTTCTAAAATTACCTTTTCAGATTGATAAATTGATCCGTCAGTTTCATAAATTTTTACATTACCAGTTGCTATTCCTATATCCTTGATTTTATCATAGCGTATTTTGTCGGCTAAAATTCTTCTATTTTTGTTCTTAATTTCGACATTTCCAACAGCTATAATAATATTATCATTTTCTTTCACTTCAAGTGAGTCACTGGTGAATTCGACTCCCATTTTTTCATCAGACTCAGAATAAGAAATATTTGAAATGAAGAGGATTAAAAATAATATAAAGATAAGTCTCATAATTTTACAATTTTATTAATTTAAAATTTTACCAGGATTCATGATATTATTTGGGTCAAGTTGTTTTTTAATATTTTTCATTAAATTATATGCTACAGAGTTTTTATGAAGCTTTAAACTTTTTTTTCTAAGTTGACCAATACCATGTTCAGCTGAAAAAGAACCATTATTTTTAATCACAATTTCATATATTTTTTCTGTGATTTCACTAGACCTGTTGTTAAAACCATCAGGTAATATTCCATCTCCAAAAACATTATAATGTAGATTACCATCCCCAAGGTGGCCAAAGTAAATTGTTCTGCTACTTGGCACTTCTCTTAAAAGCATATCTTGAGCCTCATTATGAAACTTTTCAATATTATGCAGAGGAAGAGAGATATCATGCTTTAGGCATTTTATTGCTCCACGTTTTTTGAGCTCTTTTTTTTCTGACTCTGCGGCCCTCTCTCTAATATCCCATAATTGATGGCTTTCAGAAGTATTTTTGCAAATTATAGCATTTGTTATAATTTTTTTATCAAAAGAATACGCCAATAAATTTTCTAACTTATCATAAAGGTTTGTCGAACCATTAGAATTTATTTTTGCATCTTCTTCGGATGTACTTGAGATTTCCATGAGAACTCCCATTTGTGGGATTGATTCGAATGGAATAGTGATATTTTCTATATTATTTGAAGCGACTTCCCAAAATGTTTTTGGCATTAATTCAAAAGCCTCAATTCCAAATGGAACTTCATTTTGAAATATATGAAGCAATTCTATAGCGTTTGTAATTGATTTTGCTTCTGCAAATGCAGTCAATTTAATTTTTGGAATAGGAAAAAGTTTTAATGACGCAGCTGTTATGATTCCTAAAGTACCCTCAGCTCCAATAAATAGATTTTTCAAATCATAACCAGTATTATCTTTTTTCAAATTACTAAGTAAATTTAATATTTGTCCGTCTGGTAAAACAACTTCTAAACCTGTACATAGTTCTCTTGTTGTTCCATATTTTAATACGTTTATTCCACCAGCATTTGTCGATAAATTTCCTCCTATCATACATGAACCTTTGGCACCTAAGTTAAGAGGAAAAAATAAATCAAATTTTTCGACGTAATTGTGAATATCAGATAGTATTACACCTGCCTCAACTGTTATAGATTTAGAATTTTTATCAATTGTTCTAATTTTATTTAATTTTTCTGTTGATAGAATTATTGCATTTTGTCCTTTTATAGGAGTTGCTCCTCCGCATAACCCTGTATTTCCACCTTGGGGTACTACAGCTAAATTAAATTTATTTGCAAATTTTAAAATATTCGAAACTTCAATTGAATTGCATGGTTTTAAAACTCCAAGAGTTTCTCCATGATACTGTCCTCTCCAATCAGTAATATATTTTTCATGTTCTATTTTATCAAAAATAGGTTTATTAATTAAAGAAAGTTTTAAAAGTTCTTTTTTAAATTTATTTATCATTCGAAGCTCTTATTAATCTATCATTTATCGCTTTACCTAAACCTCTCATAGGTATTGGAGGCACTTGTATATATTTTAGATTGTAACTATCTAGATACCTCAACCCTTCATACAACAATGATGCAGCTTGCAACAAATTTTCACTAGGACTTAAGTTAAATTCTTTTTTAATGTTTTGGAAGTTTTTTGTTCCTTTTCCAAAGTTTAAAACGCCAGATCCTGAAATATACTCTTGCTGATTAATTAAGACTTTTGTTTTTGGAGAATAGTGCCTAGTCATCATTCCTGGAGATAATAAAGTTTGACTATTAGAATAATTAAAAGTTTTAAGATTAGTAAAGTGTTTAATCATATCTGAAGTGATATAGCCTTCTCTTAAAATAATTGGAAGTTTACCTCTGCAATCTATTACAGTTGATTCTATACCTATTTCACAGCTACCAAAGTCTAGAACTTTACTAATTTCCCAAGATTTATTTTTTAATTTTGAACCAAAATCGCTTATAACGTGTTTAGCAGATGTTGGACTGACGTGACCAGATTTATTGGCACTTGGAGCTAAAATTGGAGTATCAAGTTTTTCAAGCAAATCTAAAGCTACAGGATGTGAAGGGATTCTCAGTGCAATTGTTGATCTACCTTGTGAAACTACTTTTGCTAATTTATTATTGTAGTTAATTTGCAAAACAATTGTTAGCGGGCCAGGCCAAAAATTTTTACCAATAATTTCTGCAATTTTTGTAAATTGTCCTAATTTTCTAGCTTCTTGAATATTTTTAACGTGGGCAATAATGGGGTTCTTTTTTGGTCTATTTTTAGCATTATAAATTGCATCAATTGCCAAATCACTATTACCAATACCCCCAAGACCATAAACTGTCTCCGTGGGAAAACAAACTAATTTATTATTTTTCAAATCCTCTGTCGCATCATTAATTTCTTTTTCATATTCATGTCTTTTTGTTAAAATATCACCTATAACAAAAATACTTGGTATTCGTTTTTTTGTTTTACCAATAGCGACAAAGTTTTTATTTTTAAATTCCGTTTTCCCATATGCTAATTCCAATCCATTTTCAGTTAATATGTTTCCACCAGCGCTTTTCAATATACTATGTCCTGCAGCTGTATCCCATTCCATAGTTGGAGTATTACGAGGATAAATGTCTGCGAATCCTTCTGCTATAAGACAAAATTTTATACTAGAACCTATATTAATTACATCACTAGGTTTGATTAATTTAATCCAGTCATCCAATTTAATATTCATATGGTTTTTACTAGCTATTACTTTAAAATTATCTTGAATTATATTTTTACATTTTATTTGTTCAGAATTTTTGATATCAAAATCATCTTTGATTTTCCAAGATTTATTATTGAAGTTATACCATACTGTTTTAGTACTAGGTTGTGCTACCAATCCAAAAATAGGCGAATTAAAATTTATTAAACTAAAGTTTACCGAAAAGTTTTCGTTACCATTTATAAATTCTTTTGTTCCATCAATAGGGTCTATTAACCAAAATTTTTCATAATTTGATGAAAAACTTGAATTATAATTTTCTTCTGAAATAATTATATCATTTGGAAAAATGCTTTGCATTCCATTTATAATTATGTCATTAACCTCTAAGTCAGCACTTGTTAAAGGAGAATAGTCATCCTTTAATTTGTAGCTTCCTCTACTATTAGAGTTGAAATGATGCATGGCACAATCGCAACAAGTTTTTGAAAGTTTTATTAATAGTTGCAATTGACTTTTATTTATCACGATTAATACTCTTTAAGACTCCGTGGTAGTGCCAAAGTATTAAAGCCGCAGCACCTCTAAAAGGTTTCCACTTATTTGAAATTTTATTCATATATTCATTATTTGGTCTAATTTTTAAATTATTTAATTTTTTTATAGACTCTTGAAGTGCAAGATCACTTCCGGGCCAGGCGTCAACATCTTGAAGTGCAAACAACATATAGTTTTTAATTGTCCACTCTCCAATTCCATTTAATATTATTAAACTTTTAAAGACCTCAGAACTAGAAAGATTTTCAAATTTATTAAGTTTTATCTCTTTTTTTGCTATTTTGTTGGCAAGATTATGCAAATATTTACATTTTTGCAAAGATAAACCTCTACTTTTTAATTCTAATAAATCCATTCTTAAAATGTTTTTCACACAAAGCAAATTTTCAGAGTTCAATTTTGAGTAAATGCTCTCAGCAGCAGACCTAGAAATTTGCTGACCGATGATTATTCTGGCTAAGGAAGCAAAATTATTAGGTATACTTCTATCTTTAGGCAAACCATACATCTCTATAATTTTTTCAAATAAAATATCTTTTTTTTTCAATTCATCAAACGCAAAGTGCATTTTTTTCGTCCAAACTCTCTTCATACTTTACATATTAATAATTTTTTTTTTCTTAACAATTAGTAATATTATATGCATGATTTAATGCATGCATGTTTGGGATATCAATCTTAGAGTTTTTCATTGGTTACTTGTATTTTTTATAACTTTTTCAATTATTTCTGCAAAATTAAATAATTTATTTTTACATCAATATTTTGGTTCAATAAGTTTAGGTTTGATTTTATTTAGAATTTATTGGGGTTTTTTTGGAACATATAATGCTATTTTTAAAAATTTTTTTTATAGTCCTAAAGAAATTTTTTATTACCTAAAAGGAGATAAAGTAAATAATAAGAAAACAGGTCACAATCCTTTAGGTAGCCTATCTGTATTCAGTTTTTACATTTTAATAATGGTTTTATCTATTTCAGGATTATTTTCTAGTGATGACATTCTTTTTGATGGACCCTTAGTTTCATACCTTCCAGAATATACTATTATATTCACAAAAATACATAATTTATCTCATTATTTAATTTATTTTCTAATAACATTGCATATACTTGCTATTTTTTACTATCAGTTAATAAAGAAACAAAAATTAATACATCAAATGATTGATGGTAAACCTAGAAATAATCTAATTAAAGTTGAAGAAATGATGTTAAATAAAAATATTTTTGGGTTTGTTATATTGATTTCATGTTTAATAATACCCGTTATATTACTGAATTAATTTAAAACATACATCATCCAGTGTCAGCTAAAAATCCTTCAGACTCTATACCACTTACTGCTGCTATTTCGTCATTATCAGAACTATCGCCAGATATACCTACAGAACCAATTATATTTTTCTCGTCATCTCTAATTAATACCCCACCAGGCACAGGAACTAAATTTCCATTTTCAAGATTATTTACAGCATTGATAAAATATGCTTGTTCTTCGGCTCTATTAAACAATGCTCTTGAACCCATTCCCATCTTATAAGCTCCATTAGCTTTGCCGAAGGCTATTTTAAATCTTATTGGACTAATACCATCTTCACCAAGACATGCTTTTATTGACCCTCTGTGATCAAGAATTGTAACCATAATAGGGTTGAGTTTTAACTCTCTTGCTTTTTTTATTGATGCATCTATAATTCTAATGGCTGTATCTTTATTGATAGTTTTCATGTTATGCTCCTGTTATAAACTTACAAAAAAAATATAAAATATAAAAATTATAATTTACCATGCTAATAGATAATTTTATTAAATATTTTAACAAAAATAAAATACATGATAATCAAATTATAGTAGCAACCTTTTACAAATTTATTCAATTAAAAAAAAAATTAGAAATTAGAACGTATCTTCTAGGTTATACAAAGTTTATAAATATCAAAGGGACTATTTTGTTGGCTAATGAAGGTATAAATGGAACCATTGCAGGAAAAAAAAAAGATTTAGAAATATTTTTTAAAAATATGACATTACATAAAGAATTTTATGACTTAAGTCCAAAATATTCAATTTGTAATAAAAATCCATTTTTAAGACTTAAAATTAGGCTTAAAAAAGAAATTGTAACAATAGGGAAAAAAAATGTTAAGCCAAACAAAATAGTTGGAGATTATGTTGCTCCTCAAGATTGGAATAAGTTTATAAATAAATCTGAAACATTGTTAATTGATACTAGAAACGATTATGAAATATCTATTGGTTCTTTTGAGAATGCAATTAATCCGAACATTAAAAGTTTTAGAGATTTCCCTGATTGGGTAAATAAAAATTTAGTAAAAAAAAATATTTCTAAAAATGCTCAAATAGGTATGTATTGTACTGGGGGAATAAGGTGTGAAAAGTCTACATCATATTTAAAAAAAATTGGTTATAAAAATGTTTTTCATCTTGAAGGTGGTATTCTTAAATATCTTGAACAAATTCCAAAAAAAGAAAGCTTATGGAAAGGTGAGTGTTTTGTTTTCGATTACAGAGTATCTGTCGAACATGGTTTAAAAGTAGGTCATTATGAAATGTGCTTTGCCTGCAGAATGCCAATAAGTAAAGAAGATAAACAAGATACTGATTATGTTGAGGGCATAAGTTGTAAATATTGTATTAACAAAATATCCGAAAAACAAAAAAAAAGATTTAATGAAAGACAAAAACAAATCGAGTTACAAAAAAATAAGAGTCATGGATCACAAAAAAATTGATTTATGAAATTAAAAAATCCAATATTTTTTCTGGAGGTCTGCATATTATAGATTTTCTGATTTTACCATTTTTAATTATTACTGCAATTGGTCGTTGAATTAAAATAGGATTGTTTATTAACTTATCAATAATATTATCTATATCTAAGTCTATATCAACTTTATTAAATTTTGTTTTAAATAGTTTTTCATCGCTCCTTATTACTTCACTAATATCTCCATAAAGAACGTTCAGAGTTTCCCTAAGAAACGAAACATCAAGCGTTTCATTTAAATAATTGATTGTTTCAAAGTTTACTGTTTTATCTTCTAATATCTTTATTAAAGCCCTTGACTTAGAACATTTATTGTTATGAAAAATTTTTAATTCATAATTTTTCATAATATTAGTCCACCGACACTCATTTTATTAATTACTTTTTTATTTATTTCCAACCCACTTAATATTCTCCATAAGACCCAATCTACACCATTTTCTTTGGGAGACTTTGCACAACCAGGCATACCAATAATTAATATATTTTTATTATTTTTTTTTATACTGCCTAATAAAATTAAATTTCCAGGTTCTACAGGCATTCCAAATCTTATAATTCTCCCATTATTATTTTTAATTATTCTAGGAATTAAATCCCTAACATCATTAATAGCATGAATGCCAAAAATTAAAATTAAATCTGGAAGTTTGTTTAGACTTTTTTTAAATATTTCATTTAAACTATTTTCATCATGTAAAGCTCTAAATTCTTCTGACAATTTATTATTACATTTTTGCATTCTTTCATCAGTTATTAATTTAATTTTATCTAAATGACTTAATTTTGTCAGATTGTTGAAGGTTTGAATTAAATGAATTTTACACTTTTTGAATGGTGATAGTTTAAAACAGTCTTTTATTGAACTACTTATTTTGGATACTAATTTTTCGGAAATTCCATAGGGCATGATTTTGATTGTAACAAGATTTTGTCCTTCAATTACTCTTGAAAATGGTTTTAAGGCTCCAATACCTACTAAATTTGTTATTGAATTTATTTTAATTAGCTTTTTTTCGTCATAATAAAAAACACCATTATGTTTTGAAACTATATTAGATCTTCCTGTAGAAAAATTTCTTTGTTTAAATGACTTTAATTGATTTGAAGTTAAATTTATTGAAATTTGTTTTGCAGCTTGATTTTCATAAATTTCATTTGGATTAAGTTTTATACAAAATAATTGAGAAATATTATTTAACTTTAATAATTTTATTATGTTTGTATCAATTACTGTTCCCTTAGGGATTTTTATAGATTTCCCTCTTTTTTTTAAAAAAAATGATGAGGGTACTATGCATCCATATAAATTTGAAAGAGTAAAATTTTTAAAAATCATAGTTTTTCTTTTAATTAAATTTATTTTTAATAATAAATTGTTAATATGCAATTATTATTTAATACTACAAAAGACTTGACGAGATAAGGGCAAAAAGTTATCAAAATAATATTAACAAAGTGGGGCTGTAGCTCAGTTGGGAGAGCGGGTGCTTTGCAAGCATCAGGTCGTCGGTTCGATCCCGTCCAGCTCCACCATAAATTTTTGTGAGAATTAAAAATGGCAGTTCCAAAAAGTAAAGTTACTAAATCAAAAAGAGGGATGAGAAGATCACACGACTCAATCAAAAGTGATACTTTTATTGAAAATAAAGATACTGGCGAATTACAGAGACCTCATCATTTAGACTTAAAAACAGGTATGTATAACGGTCGTCAGGTTCTAAATATCAAGACAAAAAATTAACATCCTTTAGAAAGTATCAATTAATGGTTGAAAAAAATAAAGACAAAGAACATGAGATTAATGAAGAAATTAATGTTAATTATGTTAATAAACAAAATAAACAAATTGGAAAAGTTAATGTAGTTAAAGATCCTTTGTTTAACATAGGTGACATAGTTAAACATAGAATATATCCTTTCAGAGGAGTAATTGTGGACGTTGATCCTGAGTTTTCAAATACTGAAGAGTGGTATCAATCTATTCCATCTGAAATTAGACCATCAAAAGAACAACCATATTATCATCTGATGGCAGAAAATTCAGAAACATTTTATTCTGCTTATGTTTCTCAACAGAATTTGCTTCATGATAGTGAAAATGGTCCTGTTGAACATCCTGACATAGAGCAAATGTTTACTGGTATGCGTAAGGGCAAATATCTATTAAAAAACATAGCTAGGAACTAATAAAAGTTTTAATTTGTCTTTTAACTTTAAAGAGTACTAAAAAAGTACTATATAATATATCTTATGTTTAAACTAAACAAAATGACTGATTATGCGATTGTTTGCATTTGTATTTTGTCGAGCAAAGCGAATAAGTTTGTCAACGCACAAGAAATATCTATTGAGTCTGGTATAAGTCTATCTACAGTGCAAAAGATATTAAAGTTGATTGTATCTAAAAGTGATTTAATAATTGCTTTGAGAGGAGCAAATGGTGGTTATAAACTTACAAAAAAGGCAAGTGAAATATCTATTATTGACATCATTGAGATGATGGATGGACCTTTAAGTATAACAGCTTGTGTTGATGGTAATCATGAAAAATGTGGTTCGAGAAAAAAATGTTTTTTAGAGGGAAATTGGAATAAAATTAATTTGATGATTAGAAATACTTTGCATAGTTATTCTATAGCAGATTTAATGTGTTCTGATCCAATGTCATTTCTTTACAACAATAAGAGTAGCGAAGATGAATTTAATATAATGGAGTTAAGATAGTGGTTGCATCGAAAGAAACTATTAGTGCAGTTGAACAAACAACTAGTAAATATAAATATGGATTTTCAACGAAACTGGATGTTGAAAAGGCACCTAAAGGACTTAATGAAGATATTATTAAATTTATTTCAAGTAAAAAAAATGAACCAAATTGGTTGCTTGAGTGGAGATTAAATGCTTATTATCAATGGCTTAAAATGAAAGAGCCAAGTTGGGCTAAAGTAAATTATCCAAAAATAAATTTTCAAGATATTCATTACTATGCTGCCCCAAAAGTTAAAAAAAAATTGAATAGTTTAGATGAGGTTGATCCCGAATTATTAAAAACATATGAAAAACTTGGAATACCACTTAATGAACAAAAAATGTTATCTGGGGTTGCGGTTGATGCAGTATTTGACTCAGTCTCAGTTGCAACAACTTTTAGAGAAAAACTTGCTAAAGAAGGAGTTATTTTTTGTCCAATCTCAGAGGCTGTACAAAGTCATCCTGAACTTGTAAAAAAATATTTAGGATCTGTAGTGCCGGTTACAGATAATTACTATTCAGCACTTAATTCTGCTGTCTTTACTGATGGTTCTTTTGTTTTTATTCCTAAAAATGTTAAATGCCCTATGGAACTCTCAACTTATTTTAGAATTAATGAGCAAAATACCGGACAATTTGAGAGAACTTTAATTATAGTCGAAGATGCTGGTTATGTATCTTATTTAGAGGGTTGTACTGCACCACAAAGAGATGAAAACCAACTTCATGCTGCTGTTGTTGAATTGGTAGCATTGGAGGATGCATCAATCAAATATTCAACTGTCCAGAACTGGTATCCTGGAGATGAAAATGGCAAAGGTGGAATATATAATTTTGTGACTAAAAGAGGAAAATGCCTTGGTGATAGGTCTAAGATTTCATGGACTCAAGTTGAGACTGGATCTTCGGTAACTTGGAAATATCCATCTTGTATATTAATGGGAGATAATTCAGTTGGTGAATTTTACTCAGTTGCTATTACAAATAATTTTCAACAAGCTGATACTGGAACAAAGATGATACATATTGGTAAAGGAACAAAATCAACAATTATTTCAAAAGGTATATCTGCTGGAAAATCTCAAAATACATATAGGGGTCAAGTACAAATTCAAAAAACAGCGAAAAATTCACGAAACTTTACTCAGTGCGATTCTCTTCTTATAGGAGATAATTGTTCAGCCCATACAATACCATATATAAATCAAAATATATCTAATGCAAAAGTTGAACACGAGGCTACAACATCAAAAATATCTGAAGAACAATTGTTTTATTGCAAGCAAAGGGGTTTGGATGATGAAACAGCAACTTCTTTGATTGTAAATGGATTTTGTAAAGAAGTCATGAAAGAGTTACCAATGGAATTTGCTGTAGAAGCTCAAAAGTTGATCGGCATTAGTTTAGAGGGGTCAGTTGGTTAAAATTTCAATAGAAAATTATAAGGATAGATAATGTCAATATTAAACATTAAAAATATACATTTAAGTATTGAAGATAAATCAATTTTAAAAGGTGTCTCGTTAAATGTTAATCCCGGCGAAGTCCATGCTATAATGGGACCTAATGGTTCTGGGAAAAGTACTTTGTCATATATTTTGTCAGGCAAAGAAGGTTACGAATTAAGTTCTGGAAATATATACTTTGATAACAAAGATTTATTAGAATTGTCAGCTAATGAAAGATCAAATCAAGGCTTGTTTTTAGCATTTCAATATCCAGTTGAATTGCCAGGTGTATCAAGTATGAATTTTTTGAGAGAGGCAGTGAATGTCAGACGTAAGTTTTTAGGAAAAAAAGAATTAAACCATCTAGAGTTTGTAAAAGAGGCAAGAAGATTAGCTAGCAGTATGTTCATAAAAGATGAAATGTTAAAAAGATCAGTAAATGTTGGTTTTTCAGGTGGAGAAAAAAAACGGTTTGAAATACTTCAAATGATGCTTTTAGAACCAAAACTTGCTATTTTAGATGAAACAGATTCTGGTTTGGATGTTGATGCACTTAAGATTGTTTCAAATGGTGTTAATAACTACAAAGGAAAAGACAATGCAGTGATAGTTATAACTCATTATCAAAGACTTCTAGATTATATTGTTCCAGATTATGTTCATATCCTAGCAGACGGTGTAATTAAAAAATCTGGAGGGCCTGAATTAGCTAAAATTATTGAAAAGAACGGTTATGCAGGAATTGTAGATGCAGCGTAAACATAATGACTTCTCTAAAGCAATTAAAAAACATGTGAATGAAAATTATCTTAAAGATGATGATAGAAGAAGTTTTTTAAATAACTTTTCTGATTGGCCATCTCCAACTAACGAAAAATGGAGACTTAGTAGGTTAGGAAAACTCGCTAGAAAAAGTTTTATTCCCTATGTTTCAAGTTCAAAAAAAATAAAAGAAACTTCTGCAACCAATGAAGATTTCTTTTCATTGGTTTTTATAAATGGAATTTTTTGTAAAGAGAGCTCTGATAAATTACCTAAAGAAATTGAAATGTCTTTTTTGTCAGCAAAAGATTTAATATCAAACTTGCGTGATGTAAATAATAGAAGTGTTTTAAATCATCCTACTTTAAACATAACTGGTTCATGTTTTCAAGATTTTATCAAATTAAAAATCAAAGCAAATTGCAGTATTGCTAAGCCAATTGAATTATTACAGACTGGAAATTGTCCCCATAATTCTATTCACCCGTTAATATTAATTGAAGTTGAGAAAAACTCAAAAATAAAGATTTTGGAAAAATTTAAAACTAATGTAGCTTTGAATGCTCCATTACAAATATTGAAACTAGAAAAAAACTCTAAAATAGAATTTATAAAATTTCATAATGATGATAGTGAAACCACAAATTTATCACTTTTAATTAGTTTCTTAAAAGAAGATGCCACCTGCAATATATTCAATCTTATAAATGGTGGTGCTTTTACCCGTTCAGAAACTCATTCATATTTGAAAGGTAAAAACTCTTCAATGAATTTAAATTGTGTTTATTTGTCAACAGACTCTCAACATCATGATGTGACATCTTCAATTTATCATGATTTTCCGAATTGTAATTCATCTCAAAAAGTAAGAGGTGTGTTAAATAAAAACTCTACTGGTGTTTTTCAGGGGAAAATAAGAGTTGAAAAAAAAGCACAAAAAACCAATGCTCAACAAATGAGCAGAGCCCTTATTTTATCTGATAAAGCATTGTCAAACTCAAAGCCTGAATTAGAAATATATGCTGATGATGTAGTTTGTAGCCATGGGGCAACAGTTGGTGAATTAGATGAAGAACAAATATTTTATTTTTTAAGTAGAGGGATAGATAAACAAAAAGCCAGATTTATGATGATAGAAGCATTTTTGTCTGAAATTATAGAAGAGTCAGTTGATAAAGTCTTCTTGGATGAAGTGTTGAACGAAACAGAAATAGCTTTTAAAAAAATTTTAGAAAATTAAAATGTTAAATGAAAATACAAATAGTTATAATATTGAATTTATAAGATCACAATTTCCTGCATTAAATGTTCGTGTGTGGAATAAACGCCTAAGTTACTTAGATTCTGCGGCTTCAATGCAAAAACCAAAAGTAGTTCTTGATAATATTCAAGAAAATTACTCTTCAAGCTATTCAAATGTTCACAGAGGACTTCATTATTTGTCAGAAAAAGCAACTGAGAGTTATGAGAATTCAAGAATTAAGGTTGCTAATTTTATTAATGCAAATGAAAATGAAATAATTTTTACTTCAGGAGCTACAGCTGCAATAAACTTAGTTGCCTACAGTTGGGGAAATCAAAATTTAAATAAAAATGATGAAATTATTTTAACCATAGCAGAACACCATGCTAATTTTGTTCCTTGGCAATATATTGCAAAATCAAAAGGTGCAAAGATAAAAGTTGTTCACTATAATCCAGACGAAGATTTTGATTTATCTAAAATTAAAGGTCTAATCACTAATAAAACTAAATTAATAACTTTTCCTCATGTTTCAAATGTATTAGGAACAGTTTTTCCAGTAAAAGAGATTTGTTCTCTTGCGAAACAAGTTGGGGCTGTAACTCTGGTGGATGGTTGTCAAGGTGCAATTCATTTCAAGGTAGATGTAAAAGAATTAGGATGTGATTTTTACTGCTTTTCTGGACACAAACTTTATGGTCCTACTGGTATTGGGGTGCTATATGGTTCGATTAACTTAACTAGTGCTATGCCTCCATTTATGTGTGGTGGAGACATGATAGATGTTGTAAAAATTAATGAAACCACATATGCTGATCCTCCCTTAAGGTTTGAAGCTGGCACCCCTCCTATAGTACAGGCAATAGCGCTAGGTAAAGCTATTGATTGGGTTAATGAGATTGGATTAGAAAATATAGAAAAACATGAAAAAAAAGTTCTTTCATATGGTATAGATAAATTAAATTCTATCAAAGGTGTTAAAATTTTTGGTAAAAATAAAAATAAAGCAGGAGTTATATCATTTACTATGGATTGTGCTCATGCTCATGATATTGCTACGATAGTTGACAGAGAAGGTGTAGCTGTTAGGGCAGGACATCATTGTGCACAACCTTTACTAGATGCTTTTAACATTGTTTCAACAACAAGAGCTTCAGTTGGGGCCTATTCAGATTTTGATGATTTTGATCAATTGGCAAACGCTCTTACTAAAGTTAAAAAAATATTTGGAGCATTATGAAAAATAAATTTGAAAAATCATTACACGATTTTATTCCAAACTATCCTTCAAAGGGTAATAAAGATACTTATATCGTAAAATCTGGAAAAAGGCTGAAACATATAAAAACCGAACTAACTTCAACTAATATAATTAAAGTGTTAGAAAACATACATGATCCTGAAATTCCAGTGAACATTTATGATTTAGGCTTGATTTATGATATTAAACTTCTTTCAAATAATAATGTTCAAATAAAAATGTCATTAACTTCTCCTGGTTGTCCAGTTGCTGGAGAGATGCCAAAAGAGGTTGCAGATAAAATTAGTGAGTTAAATAACGTTGGCGAGGTTGAGGTTGAGTTAATATGGGATCCTCCATGGACAATTGATAGAATGAGTGATGACGCACGATTAGCTCTTGATATTGGGTGATATTATGAATAAAGATATACTAAAATTGACTGAAAGAGCAAAAAATAGAGTTAAGTTACTAATTAAAAAGTCTAACGGTAATGTTTTGGGTATAAGAATAGGTGTAAAAACAGCTGGCTGTTCTGGAATGAAATATCATGTGGAGTATGCTAGTGATATTAAACCCTTTGAAGAAAAAATTAAAATTGAAGATCTTACAATACTTATTGATCCAGCTGCTGTTATGTTTCTAGTAGGGTCAACAATGGATTATCAAGAAAATAAGTTTAGCTCTGGTTTCGAGTTTTCAAATCCAAACGAAATTGCTAGATGTGGATGTGGGGAAAGCTTTAGTGTATAAAAAGCAAGAAAATAAAATTGTTTTTTATATATTTTTTTAAGTCTAGTTTACAAAAAATTGTTCTTTTAAATGTCTATGTTCTAAGTTATCGTCAGTATCATGAAGAATACGAAGGTTTATATCCAACCTTAACTTTATTGAAACCTCAGTAACATTTTTTATTTCGATAATATCAGCACTTGCATTGACAGGTCTTAATTCTGGATTTTTTATTTCAAACTTCACTTCAGAGGAGTTTTTTATAAGGGCACCCTGCCAATTTCTTGGTCTAAAAGGACTGATTGGAGTTAATGCTAAAATGTCTGAACTTAGAGGAATTATAGGTCCTTTTGCAGACAAATTATAAGCTGTGGAACCAACGGGAGTAGAAACTAGAACACCATCACAATATAATTCTTTTAATCTTTCAATTTTATCAACGGTAATTGTAATAATTGAGCTTTGATTAGTATTTCTGAATAGAGAAACTTCATTTATTGCTAGATTAGAGTGCTCTTTTCCAATGATATCTTTTACTTTCATCTCTAGAGGGTGAACAATCATTTCTACAGCATTCTTAATTCTATTTATTAAATTAACATTTTTATTTCTATTCATTAAGTAGCCAATATGTCCTTTATTTATACCAAAAACTGGAAGGTTAATTGAAATGCTTTCTCTTAAAGCTCTAAGCATTTCACCATCACCTCCTACAGCAACTATCACGTCAGCTTTTGATTTACTTATTTGCCTATACTTAGCAATTAGTTTATTCTTAGTTTCTAATGCAATTTTACTTTTTGAAGAAGTGAAGTGTATTTTCATTGTTTAATCTTTTTTAAATAATATAACTATTTTATTATAAATATACGGTGATTTAAATGAAAGCAATATCAACTGCATTAAATTTAACAAAAACTTATAAAATTGCGATAGATCGTCTAGAGGGACTGCTTGGCAAAAACTTTGAATCAGCAGTTGAGGCAATTCATAATTCTAATAGTCATATAGTAGTGTGTGGTATGGGGAAATCTGGTTTAGTTGGTAGAAAAATATCATCAACATTTGCCTCAACCGGAACACCAAGTTATTTTCTTCATCCTGGCGAAGCAATTCATGGTGATTTAGGCATTGTTCAAAGAGAAAATATTGTTATTTTGATATCTTATTCTGGAGAGACAGATGAAATCTTGGCATTACTCCCTGCATTAAAAAGAATGCAGGTTAAAATTATAGGAATGACTGGTGATCAGGATTCTAATCTTGCTCAAAATTCGGACATAGTTTTAGATATATCCGTTGATAAAGAAGCTTGTCCTTTAAATCTTGCTCCTACAACCTCAACTTTAACAACTCTTGTTTTAGGAGATGCCCTTGCTGTCACATTGATGAGTCTAAAAAACTTTAAACAAGAAGATTTTGCACTAACGCATCCAGGAGGAGCACTGGGGAGAAGATTACTTTTAAAAGTAAAAGATGAGATGATTAAGGATAACCTGCCTTTTGTTTACAGTTATAGTAATATGCAAGATGTAATTGTGAAAATGACAGAAGCAAGACTTGGAATAGCATTAGTTGGAAGCAAAAATAACTTAGAAGGAATTATTACTGATGGTGATTTGAGAAGAGCATTAGTAAATAATGAAGATATAAATAAAATAAAAGCTGAGGATATTATGAATTCATCTCCTTTAATTGCAAATGAATCTGATAATTTAGAAGCAGCACATGAACGAATGAGAGAAGCTAGAGTTCAATGCCTAGTTGTTAAAAATAGTTCTAATTTTATAGTTGGAGTTATCCAAATTTTTAAATAATTTTATGAATATTTCTGATTTTGATTATTTTCTTCCTTCTAATTTAATTGCACAAAAACCTTGTTTTCCTAGAGATGAATCAAAAATGTTGTGTGTTAAAGGACGAAAATTTCTTGATACTACTTTTAAAAAAATATCAAATTTTTTTAATGAAGGCGATGTAATCGTAATTAATAATACAAAAGTTATCAAAGCTAATTTAGAGGGATTAAATGGCAGTAAGAAAATAAACTTTACATTACACATGAAAAAAAATTCAAATAACTGGTTTGCTTTTGCAAAACCAGCAAAAAAATGTAACGAAAATAATCTTATAATTTTCAATAATAATTTGACAGCAAAAATTGTTAGAAAAAGCTTAAACGGTGAAGTTTTATTAGAGTTTAATATTTCTGGAAAAAAATTAATGGATACTATTTCAAAAATTGGTTCTTTACCTTTGCCACCTTATATCAAAAACAAAACTTCAGATGATGATAGTAATTATCAAACTTATTTTGCTAAAAAAGAGGGTGCAGTGGCTTCACCGACAGCATCTTTACATTTTACAAAGGATGTATTAAATAGTCTTAACAAAAAAGGTGTTATTATAACACCTATAACGTTGCATGTTGGAGCTGGTACTTTTTTACCTGTAAAATCTGATAAAATTAAAGATCATAAAATGCACTATGAATGGTGTGAGGTTAATGAAACTACTAGTAAAATAGTTAATAATGCAAAAAAAAATAATAAAAAAATAATTGCTGTTGGAACTACAGTATTAAGAACTCTTGAGAGTATTGCACTTAAAAATGATAGAGTTGTCCCCTGGAAAGGAAGTACTAACTTATTTATTCGACCGGGTTTTGAATTCAAAATAACTGACTTTTTATTAACTAACTTTCATTTACCTAAATCAACTTTAATGATTTTAATTTGTGCTTTTTATGGTTATAAAAATGTATTCAATCTTTATCAACATGCTATAAACAATAACTATAGATTTTATTCTTATGGTGATTGTTGTTTGCTTCCAAAAAAGTGTAAATGAATGATAAAAAAATTTCAGTTTTCTCTTTTAAATTCAGATAAAAATGCAAGAGCAGGTGAAATAATGACTGCTCATGGCAACATTGAAACCCCAATATTTATGCCAGTCGGAACTCTGGCTACTGTAAAGGCAATGCATTTGAGAGACGTGTTAGAAATTGGAGCTCAAATAATTTTGGCTAACACTTATCACTTAATGTTAAGACCCGGAGAAAGTGTAATAAAAAAATTTGGTGGAGTAAGAAGATTCATGTCTTGGCAAAAACCTCTTTTAACTGACTCTGGAGGGTTTCAAATTATGAGTTTGTCAAAACTGACAAAATTATCCGACTCTGGAGTTGAATTTAAATCACATATTGATGGTACAAAATATTTTTTAACACCAGAAAAAAGTACTGAGATCCAAAAAACACTTGACGCTACAATTTCTATGCAATTAGATGAGTGCGTCTCTTATCCAATTGAAAAGCAAAGTGCTTGTAAGTCCATGGAACTCTCATTAAATTGGGCAAAAAGGTCTAGGGATGCTTTTTCATTAAGAGGAGGATATGGTCAATTTGGGATTGTGCAAGGTTCAGTTTTTTCTGAACTTAGAGAAATTTCAGCTTTAGAATTAAAAAAAATTGACTTTGATGGTTTTGCTATAGGTGGTCTTGCAGTGGGAGAGCCTCAAAATATAATGTTTGAAACTATTATAAATACTGTGAAACATTTACCCGTTAATAAGCCAAGATATTTAATGGGTGTTGGTAAACCAGACGATATTATAGGAGCAATAAAAAGAGGCGTAGATATGTTTGATTGTGTTTTACCAACTAGATCTGGCAGAAATGGTCAAGCTTTCACTAGTTTTGGGCCTATAAATATAAAAAATTCAAGGTTCATTCAAGATGAAAAACCTATTGATTTGAATTGCCGTTGTCATACCTGTAAAACTTTTTCTAGAGCCTATTTAAATCATCTTTTTAAATGTAAAGAAATTTTAGGAGCGTCACTGATAACAGAACATAATTTACATTTTTATTTAAATCTGGTTAAGAAAGCCAGAAATTCTATAATTGAAAATAATTTTGAACAATTTGAACAAGAATTTTTGATACAGTATTATTCAGGCAAAGAAATTCATGGCTGAAAACATATCTTTAAGTGATTTGAGTAAACAAATAAAAAAATTATCTTACAAGTTTTCTTTTGATGTTTGTAAAATTACTACACCAGACATTAGTAAAGTTTCACAAGAAAATCTTCGTAAGTTTGTGTTAAATGAATATCATGGAGAAATGTCTTGGATTAAGGAAACTTTTGAAAGACGAAAATCTCCAAAATCTCTATGGTCTGAAGCAAAAAGTGCAATTGTTTTAGGTTTAAATTATGGACCAGAATCAAATCCTCTAGAAAATCAGAATAAATTAAACTCAGGTAATATTTCAGTTTATGCTTTAGGTGATGACTACCATAAAGTAGTAAAAGGAAAATTAAAGCAGTTTTCTAGTAAATTAATTACACTATTTAAAGAAAAAAAAAATATCAAAATCAAGGTATTTGTAGATACTGCACCTATAATGGAAAAACCGCTTGCCCATTTATCGGGTATTGGCTGGCAAGGTAAACATACAAACTTAGTGTCCAAAGAATTTGGTTCTTGGCTTTTTTTAGGAGTGATCTTAATAAATAAAACTTTAGTATATGATAAATCATCAATTGACAATTGTGGTAATTGCAAAATGTGTATTGAGGCATGCCCTACAAAAGCAATTATTAAACCTTATCAGTTAGATGCTAGAAAATGTATTTCCTACCTTACAATAGAATTTAAAGGTAAAATACCTGTAAATTTTAGAAAAAAAATTGGAAATAGAATTTATGGTTGCGATGATTGTCTAGCCGTATGTCCATGGAACAAATTTGCAAAAGTCTCAAGTCAGATAAGGTTTAAAGAAAAAAACTATAACCTAGAACTTTCAAACTTATTACAATTAGATGAAAAAAATTTTAAAGAAACTTTTTCAAGATCACCAATTAAAAGAATAGGTAGAGATAGGTTCATTAGAAATTGTTGTATAGCAGCGGGTAATAGTAAAAACATAAACCTTCTAAACAACCTTAATAGACTAATAGCTGACAAAACGAATGTTGAAATTATTAGAGAGGCTGCAGAGTGGGCTGTAAAAGAAATTAATAATTCTCCTTAAGAAAGAGCTTCATTACCTGTCTCGCCTGTACGAATTCTTGTAGCGCTTTTTATATCAAATACAAAAATTTTGCCATCTCCTATTTGGCCTGTGTTTGCACTTTCACTCAATGCCTCTAAAACCTTTTCTTCTAATTCGTCAGGAACAGCAAGTTCAATTTTTAGTTTTGGAACAAAAGAAACACTATACTCTGTCCCTCTATAAATTTCTGTTTGTCCACGTTGTCTTCCAAAACCTCTGACTTCGGACGCTGTTAAACCCTCAACACCAATCTCTGTAAGAGCTTTTCTGACATCATCCAATTTAAAAGGTTTAATTATTGCTACGAAGTATTTCATAATTATAGTTTATTTTAATTAATTATAATGACAATATTTTTTTTTTGCTTAAATTTTTAATTATTAAAGGAATTTTATGGACAAAAATATTTTTAAAACTTTATTACCTAAAGGTATTTTAAGGGCGGGGATAAATATGAGTAATTTTTTACTAGTAACTGGTAAAAAAGCTGATGGTTCTCCTGACGGAGTTTCTCCAGACTTAGTAAAACAAATTGCTTTGGATTTAAAAGTTAATTATGAATTAATTCCTTTTGATAGACCTGGCGAGTTAGCAGACGCTGTTAACGATGATATTTGGGATATTGGAAACATAGCATATGAGCCTGAAAGAGCAAATACTATAAGTTTTACTAATCCATATGTTTTAATTGACGCAAATTTTTTAATTAGAAAAAATTCTGAACTTAAAACAAATAAAGATATTGATAAAACAGGTGTTAGCATAGTTGTTGCTGAGAGAAGTGCCTACGACCTATGGCTAACAGATAATTTAACAAATGCTACGATTATAAGAGTTTCATCAATCCAAGAATCCCATGATGTATTTAATAGCAACAAAGTTGATGTATTAGCGGGTTTAAAACCTAAATTATTAGATGAAGTGTCATTCAACAATAGTTTCATGATTATCAATGAACCTTTCACATTTGTTAAACAATCTGTTGGGTTTAAAAAGGGAGAAACTGAAGTGATAGATTTTTTAAATAATTTAATTTTAAAATATTTAAAAAGTGGAGTTATTAATAATTTATTAAAAAAACATAATGTTCAAAAAAAACTAAGTTTACCAAAAATAAATTAAAATTTACATGAAAAATAAGTTACCTCATTTTCTCCTTTTTTTAACAATTGTTGTATGGGGTTCTTCGTTTCCAGTAATGTCGTTTCTATTAAATGTTTTAGAACCTATGCCATTAGCTCTGGGACGTTTTTTATTACCAGGTATTTTATCTTTTTTTTTTATAATGTTTTCTAAAAAAATTATTGCTTATACAGATATTTTTAGATTTGTATTAGCAGGCTTGATAGGAATTTTTGCTTATAATCTCTTTTTGAATACAGGGCAGCAAACTGTAAGTGCAGGAGCAAGTAGTTTTATAGTAAACTGTAATCCTTTATTCGCATCATTAATAGGGTTTTACATTTTAAAACAAAAGGTGAGAAATTATTTTTGGTTTGGTATTTTTGGATGTATTGTTGGCGTATTAATTATATCACTCGAGTCTCATCATGACTTTAGTTTTAATCAAGGTGTATTGTATATATTAATTGCAGCTATACTAACATCTAGTTATTTTCATATAATCAAACCACTAGTTAATAAATACGGAGCTTTAACTACATTTTGTTTTACATTATTATTTGGAACAATTCCGATGTTATTTTGGTTAAATAACTTTTACTCTTTTGTTACTTCGACTTCTTCTGACATGCTGCTTGCTATTACTTGGTTATCAATTATTTGTACTCTTTTGGGTTATTATTCTTGGACATATTCAGTAGGGTATTTTGGCGCAAATAAAGCTTCTTTTTTTTTATTTTTAATACCAGTTTTTTCAATAATTATTGATTTTATTATTTTTTATAAATTACCAAATTTTTATACTTTAATTGGAGGATTGATAATTTTATCATCAGTATTAACTATTATGATTTTAAATCACAGAGACAATCAATAGATTAATAATTTGATTCAAAGTTTAACTTGCTATTTTCAATCAAAACCCCTGCTAATGAAAAAGAATTTGGCTCTTTATTTAATTCATTATTTAAGTAGGTATTTATAATTACGTCAGTCAAAACTGAGGAAGAACTTACAACTACTTCATTTACAATTTCACCTTCAAACATTCCAGTATTCATGGCTCTATAGATTATTGAGTATTCATCTTTATAGAGAACTTCGGGTGTTTGAAGTGTATTTACGCCATTTTTTTTTTCAGAGAAATATTTATTCATTGTTTTATTAACTGCTTTACTAGTTAATTCAGACAAATCATTCATCAAGTTTTTGTCATCAAATAATTTAGAAACAACATCATTATAGGTGTTTTGAGAAAAATTTTTTGTTTTTTTTAACAAGCCTATATATCCCCATGGATAGATATTATTTTCATTATAATTACAATGCGCAATAATTAACTTTAATTTTGTTGCTTTCAAGTTTGTATTTTTTTGAGATTCTTCTATGTGTTGAAATAAAAATTTGCCTATTACAGTATTACTAATATCGCAAAATCCTCGAGGTATAGAAATATTATAATTCTTTCCTGAAAAATAAACGTTTTTAAATTCCGCAAAACTTTTTGAAACAGAAAATGTTAATAAAAACATTAAAAAAAATAATTTTAATAGATTTTTCACTATTATATATAACAATATTTTTTTTTAGAAGTTAAACAAAATTTTTTAAAGAATATAAGATTTACCAAAATACTAGTATTTCAGCTGCATTAAATATAAATCTTATTAAAAAACTGGAGCGGGTAGCGAGAATCGAACTCGCGTCATCAGCTTGGAAGGCTGAGGTCTTACCACTACACAATACCCGCTTACACGTAAATATACAAAAATTTTTAAAAAAGTAAATATTAGTTAAATTTTATTTAAAGTCCATCCATCCTAACAAATTTTTATGTATAATATTTTTAAAAAATTTAATTGACTCAATGTTATCATTAAAACATTCAACATAATTTAGTTTTTCACCTCCATTTTCAAGGAAAGTTTCTTTTGCTTCATTTTTGATTTCATCAAGTGTTTCAAGGCAATCAGTTACAAAGCCTGGGGATACAATAGTAATTTTTTTAACTCCCTTTTTGGCTAAATCAATAATAGTTTCATCTGTATATGGTTTAAGCCAGGGTTCTGGACCAAACCGAGACTGAAATGAAACATAAAAGTTTTTTTTATTCCAATTCAAATTTTCTTGAATTAACCTTCCTGTTTTCAGACAATGACAATGATAGGGGTCACCTAATAAAAGATACCTTTTTGGGACACCATGAAAAGAAATCATCAAAACATCTGGTTTACCATTTTTTTTAAAAGACTTTTTAATAGAATTAGAAATAATATTAATGTAGCTTTTATCATCATACCAGGGTGCTATTGTTCTAATTGCTGGTTGCCACCTTTTATTTAACATCCATTTAAAGGCTTCATCTTGAACTGAAGCAGTAGTACTTGCAGCATATTGTGGGTAAAGGGGTAAAAACAAAATTTTTGTACATCCGTTATCAAACAATTTATTAAGTTTAGATTTTATGGATGGTTTACCATACCTCATTGCATATTCTATTTTTATGAGATTGTGTTTTTTAAATTCTGATTTCAATTTTTTGGTTTGACTTTCAGTAATGTATCTAAGAGGAGAACCTTTGTTTTTATCCCAAATTCTTTTATATGCTTTCCCAGACTTAGAAGGACGAAAAGTTAGAATTGGGCCATTCAAAATTAGCCACCATAGAGGTTTAAAAACATCAACAACTCTCTGATCACTTAAAAATTCTCTCAAATATTTTCTCATTGAAAAGTAATCAGT